>PLLX01000182.1 GCA_003141415.1 Bacteroidales bacterium | reverse complement strand
ACCGCATTAACAGTAATGTTGTATTTACCCCACTCAACTGCAAAACATTTTGTGAGGTGAGCTATTCCCGCTTTAGTCATACAATAAACAGACTCAGTTGGCAAAGCTATGAATCCGGCTTGCGAACTTAAATTGACAATACGTCCGTATTTTTGTCTTTTCATAAGTTTTCCAGCATACTGGCTCACAAAAAAAGTTCCTTTCAAATTTACCTCAACGGTATAATTGAAGTCCTCTTCCGTTACATCTTCAATTGCATTTGGAGGCCCTATTCCGGCATTGTTCACAAGGACATCTAATTTCCCAAATTCTTTTTCTAAAATTTCAAATGCAGCTTTAATTTCAATGATTTTACTTACATTCATTTGTAAGGACAATACTTTTCTGCCCAATGCTTTTATCTCATCGATGAGACCATCATCAGAATGAATATCTCGTAAACCCAGAACAATATCTGCTCCAGCTTCGGCCAATGCCAATGCACAGGCACGACCAATTCCTCTGGCAGCTCCAGTTATTAAAGCTACTTCACCTGTTAAATCTGTCGTATAAGAATGTTGCATATGCCCAACTTTTAACAATCACAATCGAATTAAAGTTAAACATTATTCGAGATATTTGAAATTATAAGTTGCTAAATAATTATGTAATCATTATTAATCCCTTCATATTTAAACATGTAGCTCTTGTAGCTTACAATCTACCAGGGCATTATTGTATCATGTACTTATTATTCACAGCCCAGGATCAGCATCACTATACATATCTGAAATGTCCTTTATCCCAGAGTTCAGGATTAACTTTTTTGTCTGTACTTATCTCAGCTCTTTCTCCATTAATAGTGATTCTGAGGTATATAGGTGCTTCCCCAGTTTTATCTTTCCTTGCATCCTTCACATAAAAATGTGTAACAATTTTATTCTTCTTATCTATAGGTACTAAAATGTTCTCCTTTTTTATACAAAATTACCCATTTTTGAGGGTTATTTATTATGCAGAATGCTGCAACTAACTACAAAATATACTGCACGTTACAGAGTTTAGCGAGACCATTTTAGTGTTTTGAAAAGTGGTCTCGAATTTTCACCCTATTTGAGGAGCATTTATGAACATTTTGAGTATCTGTAAAAAAAGAAACCGCCCAAATTCATTGATTATAAGCGGTTATGAAGATTTAGTATGTTTTCGGGCTCCCCAGGTAAGACTCGAACTTACGACCCACGGATTAACAGTCCGTTGCTCTAACCAACTGAGCTACTGAGGAATATTTTTCATTCCTCTTTAACTGAATTGGTCATCGTATTAATCCCGGATTGTCGGGACCACTCTGACCAACTGAGCTGCTGAGGAATAATTTCTAAATAACGTATTGTATTTAGAGTCGCAAAAATAAGGGCTTTTGCTGAATTAAGCAATATCTTAGGAGAAATTTTTTAAAATGAAGAGGATACTTGGAATCGGTAACGCCCTTGTCGATGTTATGACATTGATAGACAATGATAATATACTTGAAAAATTTTCATTACCTAAGGGTAGTATGCAACTTGTCGATGATGAAAAATCGGTTCTTATTAAATCCGAAACCAATAACTTTAAAAGAAGCCGGGCATCAGGAGGGTCAGCAGCCAATACAATTCATGGTCTTGCAATGCTTGGTGCAAATACAGGGTTTATAGGATCGGTTGGAAAAGATGACACCGGTGACTTTTTTGAAAATGACATGAAAACAGCGGGAGTGAACACTTTCTTATCCCGAAGGAATTCAATCACCGGTACTGCAGTTGCTCTGATTTCTCCCGATTCGGAAAGAACTTTTGCAACACATCTCGGTGCGGCTGTCGAGCTGCAATCAGGAGACCTGAATCCCGAAGATTTCAAAGATTATAACATTCTGTATCTTGAAGGTTATCTGATTATAAATAAAGCTCTTGTGGAGAGAGCCTGCATTATAGCAAAAAGA
The DNA here is from genome assembly GCA_003141415.1 of Bacteroidales bacterium. GTDB lineage: Bacteria > Bacteroidota > Bacteroidia > Bacteroidales > VadinHA17 > LD21. The sequence goes on along the minus strand of PLLX01000182.1, from coordinate 96,370 downwards.
AACAACATGAAAATTGCTCTTGACCTTTCAAGTTATAATGTAGTGGAAGCAAAACTCGCCGATTTCAAAGAAATACTTGAAAAATATATAGATATTGTATTTGCCAATGAAGATGAGGCAAAATCGTTTACCGGCTTTGCCCCACCCGAAGCATTAATCAGCCTTTCCATGTTATGTGACATAGCTGTCATTAAAGTTGGTAAAGAAGGTTCTTTAATAAAACGGGGAAAAGAAGTAATTAAGATCGGAACTATCCAGGTTCAGTGTATCGATACAACCGGTGCAGGTGACCTGTATGCCTCCGGGTTTCTCTATGGTTATGCAAGCGGTTTGCCTCTTGAGAAATGTGGCTTATTCGGTTCTGTTCTTGCGGGTCATGTTATTGAAATTGTTGGCGCCCGAATGGATGAACACCGTTGGAAAAAAATTATGAAATTGCTTAAAAGCAGTATTAGTAAGTATTAATTACAGACCAACCTGCAAGAAAATAAAAATGAGGCTATAAATAAGCAGCCTCATTTTAGTTTTTATTACGGAATTACCTAAGACAATCACCAGATAACCGGACGTTGTTCAGCTGTTCTGAATAATTTGTCCCCTGATTTAATATTCGTAAAGGCAGAATAAAATTCCGGCATATTATAAACTACACCATTTACCCTCACTTTTGAAGGTGAATGTTCGTCGGTTTTGACTCTTTTCCTTAATTCCTCATCGCGCATACTGGCTCTCCAAATCTGGGCATAAGAAAGAAAGAAGCGCTGGAAATTGGTAAATCCGTCGATGGGTTTTGGCGCTTCCTTTCCATCCAGAGAAAATTTGTATGCATTATATGCCACTGTAGCGCCTCCTAGATCAGCTATGTTTTCACCAAGGGTTAGTTTTCCATTGACAAACGCCGAATCGAGTACATTATAGTGGTTATATTGGTCGATAAGCATTGCTGCATGAGCTTCGAAGGCTTTGGAATCTTCCTTCGTCCACCAGTCACGCAGGTTACCATCTTTATCAAACTGTCTGCCCATATTGTCGAATCCATGAGTCATTTCATGCCCGATTACGATGCCAATAGAACCATAATTGACGGCATCATCTGCATCCAGGTTAAAGAAAGGTGGCTGAAGTATACCTGCCGGAAAAACGATTTCATTCCTGTTTGGATTGTAATAGGCATTCACTGTCTGAGGTGTCATTCCCCATTCGGTCGGATCAACCGGTTTGCCGACTTTATCCATCGAATACCGGAATTCGAAAGCCTGTGAATTAAAAACGTTTAATACATAGGATTCGGAGGAAATAGATAAGCCTGAATAGTCTCTCCATTTATCGGGATAACCCACCTTAACTCCCATCTTTTCCAACTTGGCCAGTGCTTCCTGTTTTGTTTGCGGACCCATCCAGGTAAGATTTTCAATTCTCTGCTTAAGGGATTTCTTAAGGTTCATTACAAGGTTGGTCATTTTCTGTTTGGCAATGGGCGGAAAATATTTTTTTACATACAACTGGCCGATGGATTCACCAAGTGAGCTGCTTGTAACATCCAGAACGAGTTTCCAGCGAGGTTCCATTTTCTCCTGTCCAGATAATGTTCTGTTATAAAAGTCGAAATTCTGGTCCACAAAATCTTTGCCGAGATAAGCCGCAGCACTGTTAATCAGCTGCCATCGGAGAAAGTTTTTCCAATCACCCACCGGCACAGTTTTCATCATGTTACTCAGCTCTTTCATGAAGCTGGGCTGCCAAATATTGACTTCAGATAATCCGGGATATCCAACCTGAGTAAAATAGGAATGCCAATTGATATCAGGTGCAAGTTTATTCAACTCCTCAATTGTAACTTTATTATAAGTCTTCTGGGGATCCTGATTTTCGACATTGGTAAAGGATGCTTTAGCCAGCTGAGTTTCCATCTTCATAACGGTTTCAGCATTTTTTTCTGCGATTGAATGTTCATCCTTTAACAATTCAAACATCTTTGTTAAATGGATGAGATATTTTTCCCTGATTTTTTTGGTAGACTCATCGTTGTTGAAATAATAGTCCCTTTCAGGCAAACCGATACCAGCCTGGTAACACTGGGCGATCACACTTGAGCTGTTCTTCGAATCCTGTTTCGAAAATAAAAAGAAATAGGGACTAATCTGGTATGTCTGGAAAAATGCTCCGACAGATTGAACATCAGCAATATTACGAATAGATTCAATCTTATCAAAAAACATCTTCAGCCTACTTATGCCTTGCTGTTCAATTGATACTGAATCCATTCCGGAGTTATAGAATGTTCCTATTTTTTCAGTATTGCTCCCGGCCTGAATATCTTTCGTGGCTGCAGCTTCTACAATAATTTCCCTGATATCATGTCTGTTTTTCTCAATAAGTTCATCAAACGAAGAACGCGAATTTTTATCTGCCGGAATAGGATTATTCTTCAGCCAGGCACCATTTACGTAAGTAAAAAAATCATCACCTGGTTTTATTGTTGTGTCCATATTTTGAATGTCAAAAGCGGGATACTTTTTTACCATTTCAGCAGTGTTTTTGACCTTACTGGTACAGCCCAGCCATAAGGTAAGAGTGAAAATTCCAATAATAATTTTTTTCATAGGTATCAGTTAAATTTTAAGGATCAGTTATAACGACAAAAGTAATATTTTGTTCAATATCAATTCATAAAAGAGATATTCCATCTACCCAAGGACAACTTTCACTTTGTGTTCTTTACCATCTCCGAATACAGGTATCAGATTATTTTTATATGGCAGACCATCAACTGTCACTTCCATGATTCCTCTTGATTTTCCTTTAGGATTAACAATTTCAATCTGATAAGTTGCACCTCTGAATTTCCGTGTTGCTTTAAATCCTTTCCAATCTGTCGGGATACAGGGATCAATCAGTAGCCCGTCGTATTCAGGTCGAATACCCAGCATATACTGTGTTACAGCATAGAAATTCCATGAGGCTGTCCCGGTAAGCCATGAGTTTTTGGCTTCACCTGGCTTAAAAGCATCTTTCCCTGCCACCATTTGTGCATAAACATATGGCTCTGTCTTATGCAAGTCACTGATTTCTTCGAGATATGAGGGACATATCTTCTTGTAATAATCCCAGGCACGGTTTCCATTTCCGACCACGGTTTCACCTATCATAATCCAGGGATTGTTATGGCAGAAAACTCCTGCATTTTCTTTGTATCCTGCAGGGTAAGACGATATCTCACCATATTCTATATAGTATTTGGTGAATGCAGGGTTATTAAGCACTATGCCATATTTACTGTCGAGCCGGTCCTTTACTGAATTAAGGGCCTTTGTGCATAGACCTTCTTCCTTACCAATTCCAGCCATTGTACACCAGCCCTGTGATTCAATAAATATTTTGGCCTCTTCATTTTCATTGCTGCCGATTTTACGGCCATAATAGTCATATGCACGGATAAACCACTCTCCGTCCCAACCATGTTTTTTTATAACATCTACCATTTTATCAACAAGTTTTTGGGAGCGCACAGCTTCGGCTTCTTTACCCAGTTTCTTACAAAGATCTACGTAATCACGACCATAAACAACAAACAGACCTGCAATCATAACAGATTCAGCTTTAGATCCCTCTGTTTTATTTTCTGTAGTCTGGAATGATTCATTCGGATCGTTAGAGAAACAGTTCAGGTTAAGACAGTCGTTCCAGTCAGCGCGACCTATGAGAGGAAGGCCATGGGGACCCAGGTTGTTTGCAACATGGTCGAATGAAACTGTGAGATGGTCGAATAAACTTCGTGCGACTGAAATATCATTGTCGAATGGTACCAATTCGTCGAGGATGCCGAAATCGCCGGTCTCCTTAATGTAGCTTACTGTACCAAGAATAAGCCATAGTGGGTCATCGTTGAAACCTCCGCCAATATCATTATTACCGCGTTTATTAAGAGGCTGGTACTGATGGTAACAACCTCCATCAGGAAATTGAGTGGAAGCTATATCGATAATCCGTTCGCGGGCTCGTTCCGGAATCTGATGAACAAAACCGGTAAGGTCCTGATTGGAATCGCGAAAACCCATACCCCGGCCAATACCCGATTCGAAGAAAGAAGCTGAACGTGAAAAACAGAAGGTTATCATACACTGGTACTGGTTCCAGATGTTTACCATCCGGTCAACCTTGTCATCTCCAGTGCTTACAGTGTAGATACTCAATAGGTTATCCCAGTATTTACGGAGATCAGCAAGTGCAGAATCAACTTTAGCAGAAGTATTAAACCTGGCAATTGTTTCTTTTGCCTTTTTCTTGTTTATAATATTTTTCGACTCCCACTTCTCATCCTCTTTATTTTCAACATATCCCAGAACGAAGATGAAATCTTTTGATTCTCCGGGTTTCAGTTCCACTTCAATGAAGTGTGAAGCAATTGGTGACCAGCCGTGAGCTTCGGTGTTTTTTGGTTTTCCTTCGGCAACCACCCGCGGTTCATCAAATCCATTGTATAAGCCGATAAATGATTCACGATCAGTATCATATCCCTGAATGGGAACATTCACAGAGTAATATGCATAATGATCGCGCCTTTCCTTGTACTCTGTTTTATGATAGATTACTGACCCCTCTATTTCAACCTCCCCGGTAGAAAAATTCCTCTGGAAGTTTTCCATATCAGAAGCTGCGTTCCACAAGCACCATTCTAAAAATGAAAAAACTTTAAGTTTTTTTGTTGTCTTGGAATTATTGGTCAGAGTAAGTTTTTGAACTTCTGCCCACGTTTTAAGGGGAACAAAGTAAAGAACATTGGCGGTGATCCCGTTTTTTTCGCCTTTTATATTAGTATAATTCATCCCGTGACGGCATTCATAACTATCCAATTCTGTTTTACAGGGTTTCCATCCGGGAGACCAGATATTTACGCCATCATTTATATAGAAATACTTGCCGCCGCTATCCATAGGTACATTGTTGTACCTGTATCGTGTAATTCTGCGGAATTTGGCATCTTTATAAAAAGTATAGCCTCCTGCAGAATTTGAAATCAGGGAGAAAAAATCTTCGTTACCCAGGTAATTAATCCATGGCCACGGAGTACGTGGATTGTTTATCACGTATTCCCTGTTTTTGTCGTCGAAGTAACCGTATTTCATAATTATTTAATTTATATTTTGTTGTGATTATTGTTGATTTTATTGCACTTTGGCTCTTCTATTATTTAATTCAATTGTAATTTCATCCATTTTCTTTTGGTTTAATGGATAGAGTGTCATCACTCCGGCTGCAATCAGGGTAATAATTGTCGGTATCCAACTCATTAGCATTATGATGCCCGGAACTGCACCTTGAATGGCAACGGTATCTTGTCCATTGTACTTAAATGCTGCTAATACAAATCCAATAATTGCACCGGCTAAACCTCCTCCAAATTTGGTTGCAAAAGAACCGGCAGAGTAAACGAGTCCGGTAGCTCTTCGTCCATTCTTGAATTCCGAGTAATCAGCGGCATCACCAAGCATGGCAAAGAAGAGTGTTGGGAATATTGCAGCTCCAAACTCCGAGATGATACCAATTGTGAAAATGCCTGTTATATTATTCGCACTGCAAAAAACAAGTAATGCATTTACAACACCGGAAAAAATCAGGGCATAAATGAACAGATTGCGTTTGCCCAGACGTTTGCCCAGAGGAGATGTTATCATAGCACCTGCGATTGAAGCAAGCATTAATCCAACCATATAAGAAGCAGCCAATAACTGATTGTGCAAATAATGGGTAAAATAGATTACCACAATACCTTGTTTGATCGAATTATAGACATTGAAAAGCAAACCGATGATAAGGAGGATGATCCAGGGCCTGTTTCTGATAAGATCTTTAAGGTCCTTGCCCAAACTTGTTTTTTGTTCTTTGGGAGGTTGCACACGTTCCTTTGTGGTAGCGAAAGTTACCATCAGGAACAGAGATAAGAAAACCGATAAAAGATAAATGGCATTGCTATAACCTCTCTTCTGGTCAATGATGGTTATGTCTTTAGCCACAAGGTTTTCTTCACCGGAAACAAAAAAAGAGTATTTTTTTTGGGCTTCCATTGAAAAGCTTTTGCCATGAGTGGGGACATTAAGACTGTCAGCCAATCCGGAATTGGCCCACGTAAACTGGGCAATTCCATTTTTGGTTTTAATATTTACATTTTTGACATCCTGATTGGTTGATACGCTTACTTCATATTTTTTTGCATCAAGCTTATTGATATCAATAGAGGGATTGATATTGCCAAAGTGCAGAACTAAAAACAACAAAGCTCCCTGAACCACCATACCACCTATAAATGCTCCAACCATACGATACGAACCCAGACTTGTGCGTTCTTTGTCGTCGCTGGTCATTACAGCCATTAATGCACCATAGGGGATATTATTCGCTGTGTAAACAAGAAAAAATATCAGATAGGTAACATAGGCATAAATTATTTTACCGGATGCACCTAATTTAGGAGATGTGAATAGCAATGATAATGTTACTCCTAAAGGAATGGCTGTCCATAATATCCAGGGACGAAATTTACCATATTTGGAATTTGTTCTGTCGCATATAACGCCCATTGCAATATCGATAATACCATCACTGAATCGGGCAATTAACATGAGTAATCCCACGGCAGCAGGATTGATTCCAAAAACGTCAGTGTAAAAAATAAATAAGAAAGTAGCCACTCCGCGCCAGGCTATATTTGCTGCCCCGTCTCCAAGTGCATACCCGATTTTTTCTTTTAAAGCTAGTTTTTCCAAGGTTTCCGGTTTTAGTAGAGTTATTACACATAATTACAACAAAGAAGCAGAATACTATAATTAAACTTATGATTAATTCAAGCTATGTCAAATTTAATAATTGTCTGAGAATAAGCCCGGAAAACCCATTTGAATTTCTTCATTGCGGAGTCAGATCGCATATTGCCTGGATTTGGGTAGTAATAACTATCAGCTTTCAGGCTTAAGAGCCGGATTGAGGATTTTAACTTTATATCCTTTCAATCCGAAGTAAACTATGTAACCAAAACAAATCAATGGAACTATAAAGCCAAGCGCCATGGTTGAGACATCAGCTATCCGGCCCATAACCATGGGAAAGATCGCACCCCCGACAATTGACATCACCAGAAGGGAGGATCCTTTTTTGGTCAGGGGACCTAGATCTTTTATCCCAAGAGCAAATATTGTGGGGAACATTACCGACATAAAGAAATAGGTTGAGAAGAGAGCTACCACCGATATCCATCCCAGACCGGCAACAACCAAACTCATTGTCAATACATTCATTATTGCGTAAAATGCAAGAAGCCTGTTTGGACGTATAACCCGCATCAACACTGTACTCCCTGTAAATCTTCCCAGCCAAAACAATCCCATCCCTCCGAAACCCAGAATCTGGGCAGCATGCTGATTGGTTAAAGTAGGTATCTCCTCTGTGACATAATTTATAAAGAAGCTGTTAATTCCTGTTTGGGCAGCAACGTATAGGAACTGTGCAATCACTGCCATGACAAAGTGCGGATATTTCAGAAGATCTTTCAGCCTTCCTTCTGATGTTGTTCCCTCTCCGGCAAAATGAGATTCTTCCTTGATTTCAGGAAATGTAGCCCGCCAGAAAAGAAATGCCACTATGAGTACAAGAGATCCGATCAGAAGATATGGAAGAGCAATAGATGCAAACTTATTGCTATTACCATTTACTGAAAAAATCAACATACCCCCGACAAGCGGTCCGGCTATCCATCCAAGTCCGTTAAATGACTGTGAAAAATTAATTCGTCGCGCTCCGCTTTCTTGTGGACCCAGAACCGTTGTATAAGGATTTGCAGCTGTTTCAAGACATGTCAGACCGCATGAGATCACAAAAAGACAAAACAGAAAACTTCCGAAAGTTTGAATCAGGGTTGCAGGCAACATTAAGAATGCACCCGTGGCAAATAGCAGCAAACCAAAAATGATTCCTCTTTTATATCCGAATTTCTGCATCAGCAAACCGGCAGGGATCGCCATTAAAAAATATCCACCATAAAACACAAACTGGACAAAAGCTGATTTTGCCTTAGACATATGCAGTAATTCCTGGAAGTGTTTATTCAGCACATCCAGACATCCATGTGCGAATCCCCAAAGAAAGAATAGACTGGTTACAAGAATGAAGGGGACAAGAAATCCCTGAAATACAAATCTTTTTTGGGTACCATCAGTATTTATGTCGTTTGCCATTTGCTATATTGTTTTGAGAATACAATATTGCTATGATTTCCGACTTTACCAAGAATTATCTGCTCTTTTATTTTATTGGAAAAAAGAGACTCAGCGTAATGGATATCAATAAATAAAGATACAAAATAGTGAGAGATTCCTCACTATCGCTACTAATAACAGGACTGAAAAGGTGTCAAATGAGAAGCAGCGGCGATTCAATGTTTGATCGCCGCTGTTTCACGGTAGATCATAAATTAAATGTCATTCCGAACAAATCCTTACATCAGGCAGAGATGTGAGGAATCTCCAATTGAAAGAAATTGAAACCCGTTAAAAAGCGAATGGGAAGTATTATTTTACCAAAAGATTCACCTTCAAGTTGAAGTCATCATAGATGGTTTTATCACCCAGATTATCGAAAAAAGAGCCTGAACCATATCGGATATTATATTTTGTACGGTCTACTATAATATTGGCAAAAAACCAGGTACCGTCGTCTTTTTTCTGCATAGCCGCTTTAAATTCAACTGGATTTGTACTGTCTTTTATGGATAATGTCCCGCTTACAACTCCGGTGCCTTTATCAAAAGGTGTACTGCCTGTAATAACAAGCTTTGCCAGGGGATACTTCTCAACTCCGAAAAAATCATCAGACTTCAGGTGACCCAAGAGATGTTCATTGTTTTCAGATTCCTGAATCGAAGCCATGTTGATGTCGAACTCGCCCGACACAATCTTGTTATCCTGCAAGTTAAGCCATCCGGATTGCAATTTAATTGTGCCGTTATGCTGTCCGGTAACTTTTTCTCCTAACCATAATAATTTGGTGTTTGTTGTGTCGGCTATTAATTTATTCTGTGCTCCGACATTTAATAAGAATAAACCCATTAATGTTAAAAATGATAGTACTCTTTTCATTTTAATAAATTTAGAATTTAAGATTAAACATCAGGGGTTAACCTTTTGTTCAATCTTCATTAAATAGTCTAACGATTTTGTAATTCGGGTACTATGTAAAAATGATTTTAAAGTTTGTGGATATTCAGGCCTCCACTGATTTCAAATACCATGCCCGTGGAGAAATTCCAGTCTCCCCTGGAAATTGATGCAACAGCTTTCCCAATATCGTCGGGGAGACCCCATCTTTTTTGAGGAATAAGACCTTCGCTTATAAGCTTGTCATATTTATCTTTGATTTTTGTTGTCATATCTGTCTGAATAACACCAGGCCGGACTTCGAAGACAAGAATTCCCTCTAAAGAAAGCCTGTCGGCGAATACTGTCGAAGCCATGCTTAACCCTGATTTTGACATGCAATATTCTGCCCTGTTTGTGGAAGATCTGACTGCGGAGACTGATGTCATAAATATAATAACAGGCTTATAATCAATTATCTGTTGTTTTAACCAGATCATTTCCCTTGCAATCTTCTGTGCAAAGAAAACCGGCCCTTTCAGGTTTATATTCATAACCCGGTTGTAACTTTCCTCAGTCATATCAAGAACATCATATTTCTGAAGGGGCGCTACCCCGGCATTATTAACAAGAATATCTATCCTGCCGTATCTCTCTAGAATATTTGCTACAACTTCCTGCTGGCAGGTTGTACATGAAATATCCAAACCTATCGGGAAGAACTGGGCTCCCATCTTTTCAATCTCGGGACCAAGGATTTCCATACCTTCACTGTCAACAGAACGGGCTATTGCTGCAATATCATAACCTTCGGCTGCTAAAGCTATTGCAACCGACCTGCCGATGCCTCTGCTGGCCCCTGTAATGACAGCTACAGGTTTATCATTCATACGTAAAGAGTATAATCAGGTTTCTCAGTAAATTCGCTTTAAAGGTAGTGATTTGCCCGACTTTGTCAACAATCGGAGTAAATATCTTCAATTTATTCTTACCTGACCGTTTTGACCACAGATCCTGCTTTGGTACTTCTCTCCCTTCTGATCCAATCTTTTTATTATACTGGATTAACAAATCAGGTTCAACAAGTGGTTCACTTCTTTAGGAAATTCACTGACCTTGGGCTAATCCATGATGATCTTAAAACTGATCCGGTATAATATCTGATCAATCTATAGTAAATCAAAGTACGGGAAAAGACTTTAGGAACAAAAAATAAGAGCAGCCCTATCAGTGCCATTAAGCCTCCTGATATCAGGTTGTTTAATACCAGAAATGTCTGGATCAGAAATTTTTCAACCCCGGTTTTATGCTTGCTAATATAAACATGACGGGAAATATGAACTTCGGTTTTTGTTAATGAGGTCGTTTTAAGATTTATTCTCGAGCTGCCGCCATGATTGTGTTCAATAGTTATATTGTTACAAGATGCTATCTCACAATCAAGATTCCGTGCCCGCCTGCAAAGATCGACATCTTCAAAATACATCCAGAAGTCTTCATCAAATCCCCCTAACTTTTCAAAAGTATCATGTCTGACTAATACCACCGATCCAGATATCCAGTCCGGGAAACTGACTTCGGACTTCTTACTTCTGACTTCCGACATCCGGTTTCCAAAGACTGCTCTCTCAAACCCGGTAAGGTTGAAAAAGGAAGGAAACGGCCCGCAAGTAATGCTCTCCTTGCCTTTTTCATTTACCTGTCTGCACGAAACTATACCAAAATCCGGATTCTGTTTTGCAGATTTTAAAAGCTTTTCAATCTCATATTCAGTTGCCACAGTATCAGGATTAAGAAATAAGATGAACTCTCCTGATGCATTCCTGGCGCCCAGATTACAGCCATTGGCAAATCCTCCGTTAATCTCATTATATATGAATCTGATCTTTGGGAGCCGCTCTTCAATTTTAAATATTGTATCATCATCCGACTTATTGTCAACAACAATTACTTCAGTCTTGAGGTTTTCCCCAGTGAAAGAGTTAAGAGCATTAAGACATTTATTAAGCCGGTCCCACCCTTTGTAACAAACTATAATTATTGAGAGATCTGTCATATTATCTATTTAACATATGTTGCCCGTTGCTTGTTACGTGTTTGTAGTTTAGTTTTTAGTGTTTAGGGTTAAGGGTTGAGTTTAGAGTTTGGAGTACTTTTTACTTTTGTCTTTTTACTTTTTTCTTTTGTCTTAAACTCGATAAAACCCACCCTTGCCTTACTGGGCTGGAGGGGATCCTCTTTAATTGACTTCTTCCCTGCTCCCATTCTCCCCTTCTTGCATTCCCCGGGTCTTCTCTTCTTCCTCCTCCATCCACTCATAAACGGGCCGTTGCGGACCTTGATTCCTGTACCAGACGGATAGCGCTAAACCAGAAAAGAATCCCAGCATATGTGACTCCCAGGAAACATTTTTATATACTCCTGGAAACAGTCCCCACACCATTGATCCGTAAAGAAATACAATGAGCAGGGATAAAGCAATGAGTCTGAAGTACCTTCGTATTATACCGCTGAAAAAGAGAAATGATGCGAGACCATATATAACCCCGCTTGCACCGATATGCCATGCCTCCCTGCCTGCAATCCAGACCAGCAATCCGGTAAGAAAATATGTCCAGATTAAGACTTTTAATGCTACCTCCGAATAAAAATAAAAAAGGGCCAATGAAAGAAAAAAAAGTGGTACTGAATTACTGAACAAATGTGTAAAGTCAGCATGGATAAAAGGAGATAACAAGATTCCGGGTAATCCCTGGACTGTAAGTGGATAAATTCCAAAACGGGTGAGATCTATATCAAAGAGCACTTCAACAATTTTCACCAACCACATTAAAAAAACAAATATCCCAGGAATGATCATGCTCAGAAGAAGTTTCCTCTTGTAAAAGGCACCTTCTTTCTCTATATCTGAGACATGCTTTGACATTGTTAAATCTGGTACTATGTCCTGGGTGCCCGGTTCTCGTTACTCTCTCCCCGGAAACACAATCCCGGCTGACTTCCTTATTCGGTCAAGTGTATTCATAAGATCGCGGCTGAAAGAATGTGGAACTACATCACTCTGGAGTTTTCCATCCTGAAGGCATTTCATGACTTCAATTGCTTCGAACTGATAACCCATTCCATCCGGCAGAAGTGAATATTCTTTATTATCTTTCCCATTCAGGGCAACATTAAGCCGTTGTGACATATCACGTTCTCGTGAGAAGTGAAGATTCCCGTTTTCACATAGAATATCACATCCGATCCCTCCGGCAGTACGGAATGAGCTGTAAAGTGTTGCCATACGGCCATCATCATAACCGAATATAATGCTTATTGAATCTTCTGATCCGGTCCCGGTAAATGAAGCTTTTGCACACACTTCCGAAGGAACTCCCATAAAATACAGAGCATCAATTACAGCATATATTCCAATATCAAGAAGTGATCCTCCTCCAAGGGTGATATTGAATTTTCTGTCTATAGGATCAAAAGGAGGCTGAAATGAGAAATAGGCGTTAAGATGTATAATTTTCCCTGGTTCGCCTGTTAGCAGTACTTCTTTTGTTTTCCTGTAAATTGGCTGGAAAGGTGGCCATAAAGCCTCCATAAGAAATACTTTTTGTTTCACAGCTTCATTGATCATCCCTTCTACTTCCCGACTATTTAAAGCAAATGCTTTTTCACAGATAACCGCCTTTTTATGTTTCAGGCAAAGCATTGTGTGTTCATAATGAAGAGAATGTGGTGAAGCTATATAAATAACTTCCAGATCAGGATCTGATACCAGTTCTTCATAGCTGCCGTAATATTTCTTAAAACCAAATTCTTCCGCGAATTGCTGTGCCCGTTCCAGATCACGTGATCCAACCGCATATAATTCAATATTTTCCAGTAATTGAAGTCCCATTGTGAATTTTGCAGACATTTTCCCCGGAGCCAGGATGCCCCATTTATATTTCTTTATCATGCTGAAAATATTTGCATAAATATAGGAATTAGTTAGGTATTTTGAGCTGTTCCATGTGACTGCCTTATTAAGATCCTGCAAATCGAGGTACCCCTTTTTATTCCCCTCAGGGGGAAAAATACTCTGCATTCAAGTGTAATTACACTAAAAAACTAAGAATTTTCTCCCTCTTGGGGGAGATGTCGTCCGCCAGCTGGCGGACGGCAGAGGGGTTTATATCCCGAAATCAAGAGTAACTAAATGAAATTTTAAAAAAATTCAAAAAAAAATTCTTTCTTATATCTCTTATTTTCTTATACTTAAAAAATAAATTATAAAATAATTGAATTATTTTAGTACTATGTATTGCATAGTATATATTTTTATATATATCTTTGCAATGTCATGTTACATGTATTAAACAGTAGTAAATATTTAAAAGCACCATGAAAATTACAGTAAGTATTAATCTCGGCGGATATTCTTTCAACATCGACGAAGATGCATATGCCGAATTAAAGAGGTATCTAAGGAATCTTGAACTTCATTTTGCCGGAGAAGAGAGCTCTTCTGAGATCCTTTCTGATATTGAAACGAGGATGGCAGAATTGTTCCGGACCAAACTTACCAGCTATAAACAGGTAATTAATATTGAGGATGTCCATCAGGTAATTACAATTTTAGGAACTCCTGAAGATATTTCCGATAATGAAGGTCCAACGGCACGTGATAAGTTTTCATCACCCGGTTATCACAGGATGTACCGAGATACCGACCATAGAGTTATTGGCGGTGTTTGCGCAGGAATAGCAGCCTACTGGAATATTGAACTCTGGCTTGTCAGATTGATATTCTTTGTACTTGCAATGATGGGAGTCGGTATACTTATTTATCTCATTTTATATATCGTTCTTCCTGAGGCAAGAACTACTGCGGAGAAAATTGCAATGAAAGGGAATCCAGTAAACATACACAACATAAAAGATTCAGTAAAACAAGAATTCGATTCTGTCAGAAAAAACATGAAACTCTGACAGTAAGTTATTCATAAGATAATCGAAGAGTAAACTTTTAAAAATATATACCATGGATCTAGAAAATAATAAAGCTCAAATGCGTAAAGGGATACTGGAGTATTGCATCCTTTCGGTGTTGTCCAGAAATTCCTGTTATGCAAGTGACATCATTAAAGAACTCAAGGAAGCTGAAGTAATTGTGGTTGAAGGAACCCTCTATCCGCTTCTTACAAGACAAAAAAATGCCGGATTGCTAAGCTACCGATGGGAAGAATCTCAACAGGGACCTCCCCGTAAATATTATGAACTTACGGAGGAAGGACGGAAGTACCTGGCCGATCTTGATAAATCGTGGCTCGAGCTTGTCGAATCAGTTAATCTGATCAGAACCAGATAATTTATAATTAACCAATTAAAACTGACACTAATGGACAAGACAATTAATATAAATCTCGGTGGTACTCTTTTTCAGATTGATGAGGAGGCGTTCCGGATATTGCGCGATTATCTTCAAACAATTAATAACCGATTTGGCAATATACAAGGTGGAAATGAGACGATAGAGGATATCGAATCGCGTATAGCGGAAATATTTCAATCACAGAAAGGTTTAGCCGGAGTTGTTACCAGGGAAAATGTAGAAACAATGATCTCAATTATAGGAAGACCTGAAGATTTTGATCAAGAAGAATCTGAGACAGAAGCACCGGTTTACGTTCCCAGGAAAAAAAGAATGTACCGCAACCCAGATGATTCTATTATCAGCGGTGTTTGTGGCGGTATTGGGGCCTATCTTGATACTGATCCTGTTCTGTTCAGAATCCTTTTTATTATTTCCTCGATGTTTGGCGTAGGATTATTTGTTTATGTTGCTTTGTGGATTGCAATTCCTGTGGCCAGAACAGATTCTCAAAAAAGAGAAATGTTTGGTAGTTCATATCATACATCCAGATCACATAACAGAAAATACGATGACACTCAAATCACTGATGCTTCTCTATACAAAACAGGATATAACAGGCCATCCAGAATTGGAAATGCCATCAATGAAATCTTTATGGCAATTGGCAAAATGTTCTATATCATTGTACGCATCTTCCTGATAATGATAGGTGTTGTATTTGTTCTTACCGGATTCCTTTTCATATTATGCTTTGTAATGATATTCGTTTTCAAATATCCCGGGGTTTACTCATTTGATTCTTCTGGCGTCAGCCTTGTCTATCTCTTCGATTTTCTGAACTATATTGTGAAACCTTCTGCTGTTCCATGGATAATCATATTAACGTCCGTTGCCTTTATTTTACCAATGCTTGCTCTTATCTACTGGGGCGTGAAAATGATATTCTGGTTCAAGGCGAGAGATGGTGTAGTTAGTTTAGTTGCTCTGGTAGTCTGGGTAATGACCATTGCAGCACTTGCGATAATAAGTTTCAATGAGGGAATCAGTTTTGCCCAGACAGCTAAAATATCAGCTGAGATGGTCTTACCACATTCTCCTGATACGCTTTATATAAAGTCTGATCAGAAGATTGCGGACCTTAAATATGGAAAAGAAATTGTTCTTCCCCACGAAGAATATTCGGTTTATATAAATGATGAAAAGAATGAATTATATATCCGTCCACATTTAATTGTAGACAAATCAGATGACAAATCAACTAAAGTAGAAGTGAGAAAGCGTTCAGCGGGTCGGACTGAAATGGATGCCATGAAAAAAATTGATGGATTGGTGTACAACTACAGCATCAAAGGCGATACTCTTCATCTTGATGAATATTTTACCAGCCCTGCCGGACGTAAATGGTCAGCTGATAATATTGGAATCAATCTTTATATCCCTTCAGGTACTGTTTTGAAATTTGAAAAAAGTCCAAAGATTCTGCTTCGCTCTTCATTCAGAAATGAATATGACGAATATCTTGAATCCAGTTGGGAATCAGACAATACTTTATGGGTAATGACTGATGATGGACTTGAAACACTTACTGAAAACTCATTTAAACAAAAATAATTCCTTATTTTTTCATTCCTGAATCTTCAATGACATCCGGTACCTGTTCTGAGGTACCGGATTTTTTTATCTCATCCCCTTCTTTACAAATCTTGATTCTTTGCCTTATCGCACAATAATAGTTTATCTCTGGTAGCTTTTTGTTAAACACAAAACTTTAATTGCATAATTTAGATACAGTTAGTAATTTAGCAAAAGAATAAGTAATGTCTAATTTACAATCTGCGAAACTATGAAAAGATCTTTTCTTTTTTTGTTGTTCCTCCTTCTTATCCTGCCAGCATTCTCACAGGAGAACTCCACTAAATCTGACACTTTGCGAAAGGATGCACTGAACGTTTTTATGGACGCAAGCGATTTCATAAAAAAAGAGATCCCTTTCATTAATTATGTCAGAGATATTAAAGTAGCAGACGTTTATATAATCTCAACTGATGAAAACACTGGTTCGGGTGGTTTTGTTACTACCTTTTTTATTGTCGGACAGGGAAAATACAAAGGTATGGCAGATACTTTGAAATGCAGCTACAGTCCGGATGAAACTCTTGATGTCCGCCGGGCAAAACAGGTAAAAACGCTGAAACTTGGATTAATGAGGTATGTCTCGAAAACTCCTCTTGCTCAGTTCATGAATATCAATTTCACTGAACCCCTGACCGAAACCGTATCATCAGATAAATTTAACAGCTGGGTTTACAGTGCCAGTTTAAATGCATATTCTTCCGGACAAAAAACTTACAATCAGGGTTACTTTTATGGCACGTTGTCAGCGAACAGGATAACTGAAAAATCTAAATTCCAGTCAAGTGTCAGCATGAATCTGGAAAGTGATAAATATGTATACAGTGATACATCATCTTACAAGAGTACTATCCGGGATGAATACCTGGATGTATCATATGTTAAAAGTATTAATGATCATTGGTCAGCAGGAGGATCACTAGACATCCAAACCTCAATATACTACAATTATGATATTTCATTAAGAATAATGCCGGGGATAGAATACGACCTGTTTCCTTATTCCCAGTCAACCCGTCGTCTGTTTACGGTTTTATACCATATCGGGTTTGAAGCTAACAATTACAATGAAATAACACAGCGGTATAAACTTAAGGAAACAATCTCATGTCAAACGCTGGCTGCTTCTTTGTCGATCATCCAAAAATGGGGTTCTGTCAGTTCAACCCTGACCTGGAAAAATTATTTTTTCGACTGGTCATATAATAATCTTCGCCTTAATATGAATGCCAGTCTGAGAATAGTTAAAGGTCTTACATTCAATATTTATGGCAGTATTGCTCTTGTTCATGACCAGGTATCACTTCCTCTGGGAGATATAAGCCTTGAGGAATTATTACTCCAGAGAAGAATGCAGGCAACTGATTACTCATACTATACCTCTTTTGGATTCACCTACACATTTGGGTCAATCTACAATAATGTGGTAAATCCGAGGTTTGGAAACTGACAGGCAGCAATTAATGCAATTATGACTGAATTCTCCCAGTGTGACTGACCCGACGGGAGTATAAACCGGTTTCTTTGCGCCCTGGCACCTTGGTAGCAAAAAATAACAGGAACCACATTTTGAAATGTTGATTTCCCTGGGTGCGTCGAAATCAAAATCAATAAGTTTGAAATAAGGACCTCTGTTAATCTTAAAAAGTTATGTTTATATTTGATAATAAATTAAAGTTTATCGTATGAAAAAGTCTATCCTGTTTCTAATGGCAATCTGTATTTTATTTGGAAATCCGGTTAATGCCCAGGTTAGCCGGGTACTGAATAAGGTTACGAACCCTGTGACAAATGATGTTACCGGAAAACCCGAATCTGTCACCAAAACCACAAATCAGGAACCTGAACCTAAATGCGCGTGCGAACAACCCGAGCTTATACTTGACCTGGGAGGAAAACTGAAACTCATGTATTCAGAGATTACTCTCAGTTTAAAAGATGACGGATCCCTTCTGGTTAAGGATATTATTTCGAACAATTTTTATATTGTTAAGGATGGAAAGACTGATGGTCCCATAATGGCAGGAGATCCCAGGTTAGCAGGATTTGAGAATGCTAATAATGGAGACGTAACAAAGGAAACAAACCCTTGGGCAAATAATGAATACATTTCTAATTCGGGTG
Organism: Bacteroidales bacterium; assembly: GCA_003141415.1. Lineage (GTDB taxonomy): Bacteria > Bacteroidota > Bacteroidia > Bacteroidales > VadinHA17 > LD21. Next base: position 78,139 of record PLLX01000182.1, on the reverse strand, counting down.
GAAAATATACAATAAAATTCAATGGGAAAAGCTATGGTCCCTTTAGTCAGATAAATCAGTTTAAGGTTACAAAATCTAAGGATAAATTTGCAGCTATTGTAGTTGAAAACATTCCAGTTAGTGAAGCAGATGGAAAGAAAATGGAAGAAGCCATAAAAAATGCTAAAACAGATCAGGAGAAAATGGATCTTTCAATGAAGTATGCCCAGGAAATGCAGCAAAAGGTGACACAGGGAGGCGGTCCCACGAGTATCATGCCGAAACTTGTTACAAATATTGTTGGAGTTACCTATGATCCGCTTAAATCCGTTGGAGGTAATTTAACCAGTAATATTAAATATGACGATATTCTTTTTTCAACCTATGATAAGGTTATTGACCTGTCAAATAAAGTACTGTTAACCCTTAAATCCGATGCTTCAGGCGCAAAAGATTTGTTTGTGAATACAGGCAACACTAAATACGCGTTTTATAATTATGGTACTCTCACTTTCAGTGATGGCACAGTTATGTCAGAACTTTTTAATCCTCATCTGGTAAAAGTTAACGGGCAGGTTTACATTGCTTATATGTATTATTCTCCTAAGAAGAATGCAATTATGCAGTGTAAAATACCTTTCTAGAACAGAATAAAAAAATCCAATTAACCGCAAAGGACACAAAGTTTTAATATAAAGGTCACAAAGAAACACATGATTTGACTTTTGCTTTGTGTGCCTTTCTTAATTTGCTGTTTAATAAGATCATTAATTTGAGGACATTATTATTTTTTCTTCTTTTTACTGGATTCTTGAATTTTGGTTGGTCGCAATCAATCAACTACGAGGATCTTTTTGGTGACGACTGGAAAAAAGCTATGACTTTTGAGAAAGAAAACAGAAACTGGATTGAACCGCTTCTTGCTAAAAACCATATCTCATATCCGCTCGCAATTTCAATTATCTTCCCTGAGCTGGTTCGTTATTCGGCACTACGTGATAAAATGGAAATCACGTTGCTTAAAACACTTTATGTTAATCTGGGTGAAGAATATGCTGACTTTTCAATAGGACAATTCCAGATGAAACCTTCTTTTGCAGAGATGATCCGTGAAAAAGCACCTGCTGTTTTGGGACACAGATCGGGAATATCATTTCAAAAAAAATCAGACTTTGATGATATTAAAGATTTCAGGAAAACAATTGTAAATGATCTTGAGGATCCGGCTACTCAGATTAATTATCTTATTGCCTTTATAAAGATATGTGATAGGAATTATAGAACAGGACTGGAAGATGAAGTATCGCGTGTAAAGTTTCTTGCCACAGCATACAATTTTGGTTTTGATAAGTCTGCCGCCGAGATAGAGAATATGATTGATAAAAAATTCTTTAGTACCAGATTGATTAAGACTGAAAATTATTCATATGCTGAAGTTTCGTTATTCTGGTATAAACAATTCGTGTCTGATATTTGCAATTAAATCTATGAAAAATATTATCCCTGGCTCTATCGCACCCTGGCTTACAGTTCGGAATAGCAGGAAAGCAGTAGAATTCTGCAAATCTGCCCTTGGTGCAATTGAGGTCAGCTAGTATGTATTTGCACAATCTTTCAGTAACGTCAAACCGTTTTTATTAGACTTTAATTAAATAATTTTGTGATGATTGATGTTAAAACAATTCTTTTCGATTTTGATGGTGTTGTTATCGATTCGGAACCGGTCCATGCAAAAGCTAAAAAACTCGTCCTTGAAAAATTCAATATTTCTTATCCTCCAACCATTTTTGACGACTATAAAGGAAGGACAGATAAAGTCTTTTTTGATTATGTTTCCAATAACCTGGATACTCTGAAGCATTCCTCTGACCTTCTTCAAAATTCTAAAAAATTAATTTTTGAAGAAATTATTAAAGAATTAAAACTCATAGACGGCTTTTTACTTTTTTTTGGTAAGATGAAGGATAAAGGAATTCAAACAGCCATGGTAAGCTCTACATCATTATACAGTCTAAGGTTAATTGATGAGCTCTATCACATATCAGACTCGTTTAACCTTGTTATAACAGAAGCGGATACAGCTTTGCACAAACCTTATCCAGATCCCTATTTGAAGGCATTGGAAAAACTAAAAGCGAATACTCAGAGTTCCATAGTTATTGAAGATTCTCCAAACGGAATTATTTCTGCCAAAAAAGCAGGATGTTTCGTATATGGTTTAACAAGTTCATTTCAAAGACACATCCTGAAGGAAGCAGGTGCAGATGAGATAATTGAAAATTATGAAGAGTTGATGAAAAAATTAAAATTTTAAAAACCTGATTATCCTTTCTAACAATTAGATCCATTACCACGAGTAACACGGAGTACTATGAAGTTTCACGGAGTAGATTTCTCAAAATAAAAAGAATTCCCGGGACTTGATTAATTAAACAGTGTTACTCAGCGTAACTCATTGGTTAAGAGGGGGAAAAACAAGTATAATAGTTGTGGAAGAGAAATTATTATGGAGGTCATTAATGAACAACTCTAATCAGTAGGAGAATATTAATCTGGTTTGCAATTATTGAGATATCGATATGAAAAGATTAGTTGTCTATTTGATTTGACTTTATGCACATTCCATTTTTAATGAAGTTTACTACGCGGTACTTTCAGAAATGCATAACTTTAATATCTAAAATGACACCATTATGAACTGGAAACTAATTCTTCAACTTTCGCTTTTTGGTTTTGCAATGGCAATTGCAACGGTATTTTATATTCCATATAATGTGGAACCATTCTGTTGGCTGGCAATATTTATTATTTGCGCATATCTCATAGCAAGAAACTGCAAAGAGAAATATTTTCTGAATGGATTGTTTGTAAGTCTGGCAAATGCGGTATGGATCACATCTGCCCATATTCTGCTGTTTGACACATACCTTACGAATCATGTGCATGAGGTGGCAATGATGACAAAGATGCAAGTATCCTTTGGTCCAAAACTATTGATGCTAATGACCGGACCAGTTATAGGGGTTATTTCAGGTCTGATATTGGGCTTGTTTGCATATATTGCTTCAAAAATTGTAAAGGCTAAACAATTATGACTATGCCCAGAATTAAGTTTGACGCCATTGATAGTTATATCGCCAGTTTTCCAAAAGAGACTCAAAATATTTTGGAGCAGTTACGTATGACAATAAGGAAAGCTGCTCCGGAAGCAGAAGAGACAATCAACTATGGAATTCCGACTTTTACTTTAAAAGGGAATCTGGTTCATTTTGCAGCTTTTAAAAATCACATTGGATTTTATCCGACCCCTACAGCCATTGAAGCATTTAAAAAAGATTTATCCGCTTATGATGGAGCAAAAGGCTCGGTAAAATTTCCGCTTGACAAACCGATTCCATTTGACTTGATAAGCAGGATCGTAAAATTCAGGATCATTGAAAATCAGAAAAAAACGGCCAAACATAAATGAAAAAAGTATTAAAACAAATATTTTCATTTATTCTGCCAGTCACTGTTTTAATTATTATCCCTTTAGAAATTGAGAAAAACATTTCATATCATAGTATTACAGCCCTGCTGACAGGTCTTTTTATTATATCTGTCGGATTGTATATTATGATTGTGACAATTTCAAAGTTTATCAGAATCGGAAAAGGCACATTGGTTCCATGGAGCCCAACCAGAAAACTGATTATATCCGGAATATACAGGCATGTAAGAAATCCGATGATTATAGGAGTTTTAATTGTACTTATTGGTGAATCCATTGCAATTTTATCGCAGAGCATCTTTGAATGGGCATTTACTTTTTTTATTATAAATAATATTTATTTTGTTCTCCTGGAAGAACCTCTGCTTGAGAAAAAATTTGGAGCGGAATACCAGGAATATAAAAAGAATGTTCCCCGATGGATACCTAGTCTAAAACCATTTAAACAAGATTCCGGGTCGATTGTTAAATAAATGGAATTAAATCATAACTAAATGGATGAATATATTTTGATTTTCAGACATGAAGATGGTCTGAAAGTAGCTTCTCCGGAACAAATAGAAATCTGGATGAGACAAACAAGAGACTGGATGGACGGAATTGCGGCCCGGAACAAATTATCTGGTGGCAATGGCATTCCCTTCGCTGAAGCCAGGGTTGTCAGACCAAATAACATTGTTACCAATGGACCTTTTGGCAAAATTAAAGAAACCATTGGCGGATACATTATTGTTAAGGCAGATTCCGTTGATGAAGCGGTTGAATTTGCAAAAGGGTGCCCTGTTTTACAGGGCGAAGGCAATAGTGTTGAAGTTCGAAAAATTGCTAAACATTGAATTTTGGAATATAGCCATTCTCATAATGATAACATTAAGTTAGGAAATGCCTTTAAGATAGGGATTACCATAAATATCATTTTTGTCATTGCAGAAGCTCTGTCAGGTTATTTTTCGAACTCAATGGCTCTAATAGCTGACGCAGGTCACAATCTAAGTGATGTTCTTGCACTTGTATTCTCATGGATTGCAGTTATTTTATCTCAAAGACAACCAACTCTGAAATTTACTTATGGGTTTCGCCGTTCCACAATACTTGTTGCTTTGCTGAATACAATCCTGTTACTGGTAGCAGTCAGTTTTATTCTTTACGAAACTGTTCTGAGACTCCGTAAGCCGGTTGAGATAAATGCTTATAATGTGATGATTGTGGCAGCAATAGGAATCGGGGTGAACGCCTTTACTGCATGGTTATTTATTAAGGGAAAAAAGAATGATCTTAATATCAGAAGCGCTTTTGTTCACTTTGTGGCTGATGCACTGGTATCCCTGGGAGTAGTCATTGGTGGAATTATAATGACATTTACCGGTATCCAGTTGATCGATTCATTAGTTTCTTTTGCAATTATTGCAGTTATTTTATACAGTTCATATAATCTGTTAATTGATTCAGTTAATCTGGCTCTTGATGCAGTCCCCGAAAATATCAAGATCGAGGTTGTACGTGATTATTTTGCAAACCTGCCTGAAGTTGCGGGGGTTCATGACCTGCACATCTGGTCCCTGGGAACTACCGATGCTGCCCTCACAGTACATCTCACAACGTGCATATCGACTAATGTAGGTTTTATAAGTTCAATTCAGCATCATCTGCATGAAAAATTTAAAATAGAACACTCAACTATTCAGGTGGAATTCGGGGACATGGAAGATTGTGGTAATAAATTTTAATATTAAAAAAAAATGAAAATTTTAAACCAGCTTCAATGAAAAATCAAACTCTTGAAATAAAAGTTGCACTTCAAATACTAAAACCTGTAAATGAGGTATTTGAAGCAATAATTGACCCTGCACAAATGTCAAACTATTTCATTTCAAAAGGCAGCGGGAAATTGGAAGAAGGCAAACAAATAATATGGCAATTCCCTGAATTTGATATGAGCTTTCCGATCCGGGTAGGGAAAATTGAAGAGAACAAATACATATCTTTTTACTGGGAAATGGACAGCATTGAACTATTTGTGGAGATGACTCTTACTACAAGACCTGGTAATTCTACCGTTGTAACCGTAACGGAGAAAAGCAGAAAGAATGATGAAGCAGGCATCAAATGGTTGAAGGGAAATACGGAAGGCTGGGCCAACTTTCTTGCTTGTCTAAAAGCCTGGCTAGAGTATGGAGTTCATCTAAGAAAGGGTGCCTTTGATTTTATGTCGGATAAAATCTGAAAGGCATAACAACCTACCTTTTTACTTTTTACTTTTATCTTTTATCTTCTGGTACGGTATTTGTGAAGCAATACATGAACAAATACACCTAACCTGAATCAATCTTGAAGATTTTTAGCATATTTGTTTTAATCCTGACCGCATTATGCTGTCCCCTTGCCAATTGCGCAGGAATAAATTCTCCATACCCTCCTGCAAACGACTCTCTGAATATTGTTGAGAAAGTATATCTGCATATAGACCGCGACAGTTATTATCCGGGCGATGAAATCTGGTTCAAAGCATATCTTATAGATGCATCCGACAGATTACTTTCCATTCATAGCAGCAACCTGCATGTTGAGTTGATTTCTCCGGCTTTAAAAATAATTGATAGTCGTATAATAAAACTTGATAAAGGATTAGGGAATGGAGACTTCCATCTGGCTGAAAAGCTGCAATCAGGTCGCTACCGTTTAAGGGCGTACACAAATTATATGCGGAACTTCGGTGATCAGTTATTCTTTAATAAGGACATTACTGTAATTAACTCATCAGATGCCTTTAAAGAATTTTCTGATAGTGCTAATTATAATAGAAATAAACCGGAAATAAGTTTCTTCCCCGAAGGTGGTTCGTTAGTCGATAATGTTACTTCTCTTGTTGCATTTAAAGCTGTTGACGATCATGGAAATGGATATTATGTTTCGGGAGAAATTTATTCTTCGGCAGGAGAAATAGTCACTACATTTAAAAGTACTCATAAAGGAATGGGTACATTTTCTCTTACCCCGGTTCCCGGATTAAGATACTATGCCGTAATTAAGAACAAGACCGGGGATTTAAGCAGGTATGAAATTCCAAAAAGCTTCTCAACAGGTGTTGTATTAAGTGTTTCCAAAAACCGTGCTGGTAAAGTACTTTTAATATTTAATACAAATCCTGAGACATTGCCACTCGTCATGGATCGTGACCTTTCACTTACCGTTTCGGCACATAATATAGCTTTTAATACATATTCGTTCAGAATGAAATCTCTTAACAGCTTTCTTAAGATTCCTTCTGATGATCTTCCCGAAGGGATTGTTATGCTGACATTATCGGGTGTAAAAAATCTTCCTCTTTGTGAAAGGCTGGTTTTTGTACAAAATGATGAAGATGTGAATGTTAAGATTGAAACTGACAAAACAATATATAACCAGCGTGATTCTGTATCGGTTAAGATATCCCTGAGAGTCAATTCGCGTATCCCGCAGGATGCATTTTTTTCATTGTCGGCCGCTGAAAACATTTTTACTGAAAACTATTCCTCATTTCCTTCAAATATTTCATCATGGTTTCTTCTTGAATCCGACATTCGGGGACCAATTGAAGAACCATCGTACTATTTTGATCCTTCAAATCCCGCTCGGTTAAAAGACCTCGACCTTCTGTTGCTTACCCAGGGCTGGCGCGATTTTGAATGGAAGTATAAAACCATGATCTATCCTCCCGAAAACGGTTTTACCATATCTGGCAGAGTAAGGAAAAAATTTGCAGATAAACCTTTAATAAACTCGATGGTCAATATCGCAATATTCAAGAGTGGAAAACCATTGGTAGGATTTGTTCCGGTTGATTCCTTGGGAAGGTTTTCTATTAAAGGAGTTGATCTGACCGGTAATGCTAATGTCGTCGCCAGTGTTACTGGTGAAAAAGACAATTTGAAGGGCTGGTTGCTTCTGGATTCTCTGAAATACTCTCCTGCAATTGTTAAAGAAGATATAGCTCAGACCAGGTTTGTCGGATACAATGACCGGAATATAGATGAAAATCAAGCGATGAGTGATAATCAGATCATTAATAAATCCCTGCATACGTTTATTCAGTATGCAGAAATCAGAACCACTATTCAGAAAAAGTATAAATTATCCGACACAATTAAGCCGGGGGAAGTAAATATAATTGCAATCAGGCAGGATGCACCAGAGTCAGCCCGTGCTAAATCCAGAAGATATCTCAGGGGTACACCTGACAGAGAACTTGTGATCACGCCCGATTTACAATTTTATAGTACCGCATTTCGCCTTATCGAACTTAAATATTTGAATCCCTCAACCGTTAGGCTCGGCCACAGGATGAAAAATCCGCTTTACATGATTGATGGTAATCCGGTACCGGCAAGTGATGTTAGAGCCCTTCCTATAAGTTGGGTCGAACGAATAGATGTAGTGGATGATGAGAATGTGGCGTCCCTGGCAGCTATAAGAACAATGGTAGAGATTGAAGGTGCGGATAGCTCAGGAAGAGGAGGCTATGGATATTGCGATGGTGCAATATCAATTATCTTAAAGGATGATAAGGATATTGTTAATAGCCCGGTTTTTCACTCAGTAAATGTCAAATTTTCAGGATTTGACGAACCACGTATTTTCTATTCACCCAGGCATCATACTAATTTGGAATCCGATTATAAGCCTGATCTAAGAACCACTTTGTTCTGGGAACCAAACATTAAAGTGGAAAATAACAAAGACATTTTCCTGAACTATTATAATGCGGATAATCCCTCAAAAGTGAAAGTAATTGTAGAGGGTATTACGACAGAAGGAATTCCGGTGACAGGAAAGGCTGAATATGAGGTGAAATAAACCGAACATATAAAATTTTATATTTATTTTTTAAATCTTCCTTCAAATTTAATAATCCAAATCATGAAAAAGACTTTGCTGCTGCTAGTCCTTATTTCGTATTCTTATTTCTCTTTAAGCCAGACTTTAAACAAAACTGATTTTAATTTTGGCTTTGAAAAAATAAGCAATAAAAACGGACTCCCCGACAATTGGTTCAAATGGGGAATGGAAGACTTTATATTAAAAACCGATACTGTCGAAAAACACTCCGGATCCGCTTCTGTAAGAATCGAACCTGCAGGCACTAAGGCTGAGGGTTCTTTTGGCTGTGTTGCTTATTCAATTCCTGCAGTTTATTCAGGAAATCAAATTGAACTGAGAGCATACATGAAACTCCAAAATGTTGAAGATGGACAGATTGGATTAATGTTACGGATCGATGGAGAAAATGGCGGTTTACAATTTGAAAATCTGCAGGAGGAAGATATTCATGGGACATCAGACTGGATACTGTATTCAGTCAAACTGCCCCTGCCTGAAGAGGCAAAAACAATTTATATAGGTGCTATACTGAATGGAACAGGCAAATTATGGGTCGATGATTTTCAGTTATTAATCGACGGGGAAGATTTAAGCAAGGCTAAGCTTAAAAAATCGGAGGAATTTAAGGCGCAAAAAGACAATGAGTTTGATAACGGCTCAAAAATATCAAGAATAAATTTAATACCGGCCAAAATTGAAGACCTTGTCATTCTTGGAAAAGTATGGGGTTTCTTAAAGTATTATCACCCGGCTATTGCTAAAGGTGATTATAACTGGGATTATGAACTATTCAGAATATTGCCTAAAATCATTCTCAGCACGAGTGATAAAGAGAGAAATGATATTTTATTGTCGTGGATTGTAAGTCTGGGAGAGGTTGAAAAGGATAATCCTGTTAATATTGATGATTCTGAAATTAAATTTAAACCTGACTTGGCCTGGATTACAACCAATCCTGGCCTAGGAGAGGAACTCACTAAAGAACTATTGTTAATACGTGATTCAAAACGTGTCAACAAGCATTACTATATTGGATTCATGGCCAGCGGTAATCCTCAGTTTAAAAATGAAAAACCATATTCCGGCTATATAGCAAATTCAGAAGCTGGTTATCGTTTATTATCATTATATCGTTACTGGAATATCATTCAATATTATTTCCCATATAAAAATCTTATTGATGAAGACTGGAACAAAGTGCTTCCTGAGTTTCTTTCCAGATTTGTAAATGCAACAAGTGACCTGGATTACAGACTAGCTGTTTTAGCCCTGATAGCTCGTGTTCATGATACTCATGCAAATATCTGGGGAAATGATCTGACTCTGCAGCAATTCAAAGGAACAAATTATGCGCCCGTATCTGTAAAATTTATTGAAAACAAAGCTGTTGTTACCGGATTTCTTGATAAAAAATCCACCAATGTCACTGGCCTTCAGATAGGTGATATCATTGAGAGCGTAAATAATAAAAACATAGATAAGATAATTGAAGAAAAGCTGCCAATCACGCCGGCATCAAATTATCCCACGCAATTGCGCGATATAGCAAGGGACCTTTTACGGACAAATGATTCAGTTTTAAATATCACCTTTAAACATAACAACTCGATAAATCCTTTAACGATAAAATGCTACCCGCCAAATGAAATTAAATTATATGAGAGTTATTATAAAAAGGATACCTGTTTTAAACTTTTAACGCCTGAAATTGCCTGTATTTATCCGGGAACTATCAAAAATAAATACCTTCCGGAAATAATGAAAGAAGTCCTAAAAACTAAAGGACTGATTATCGATCTTCGTTGTTATCCCTCCGATTTTATAGTCTTTAGCCTTGGTGAATATCTTATGCCTGAGCCAGCAGATTTTGTAAAATTTTCACAAACCAGCTATTCTAATCCGGGGTTATTTTCCTATGGAACTGAACTAAAAGTCGGAAAGACCAATAACGATTATTACAAAGGAAAAGTCGTTATAATAGTTAACGAATTAACACAGAGCCAGGCAGAATATACAGGGTTGGCATTAAGGACAGCTCCTGAAGCAACAGTAATCGGCAGCACAACTGCAGGAGCTGACGGAAATGTATCTGAGATTATATTGCCAGGCGGAATTAGGACAATGATTAGCGGAATAGGTGTTTACTATCCTAATGGAAAGGAAACCCAACGGGTTGGGATAGTTCCGGATATTGAGGTTAAACCAACTATTAAGGGGATCCTTGAAGGCAGAGACGAGTTGGTTGAAAAGGCAATAGAGTTAATAACAAGGAATTAGAAAAATGATAAAGATAAAATAGATTAAAAAAAACACAATCTGAATATCAGCTGATTAAATCATCTATTTAAAAATGAAAATCAAGTGTTTCATTTTAATATTTTTAAAAATATTACTGTTTTTGCCTCTCCTGGCTCAATCCTATAGCCCCCAACAAATTGAGCTGGCAGAACGGCTGGATTCCCTGTCTAAAAACGCACCTCCTGAACTTGCATACATCCAGACCAGCAAGGACATCTACGAAACCGGGGAAGATCTGTGGTTCAAAGTATACCTGCTCGATGCACAATATCTGGTTCCTTCGGAAATGAGTAAAACATTATACCTTCAGTTGTTAAATGAATCGGATAACAAAGCGGTATGGCAGGAAAAATATGAAATCAGGGATGGATTTGCTGACGGACGTGTTTATCTTGATAATGGACTGTCCGAAGGTGATTATCTGCTGGCGGCATATACAGCAAATTCTATTTTTAATGACAGCATGGAGTTCTATTCTGTAAGAAGAATCAGAATAAAAAAAGATATGAATTACCGGCCGGCATTAAGAGTAACTTTTGACAAAACCTATTATAATGAAAATGATACAATCCGTTTGTTTTTTTCTCCTTCTTCAGAACAAGGTGACTCATTATTTGCAGAAATCAATGCCATACTACAACGAGGTAACAAAAAGCTTGAGAAAGAAAAAACAACAACCAGCGTGCAAGGGAAAGCATTAATTGCCTTCCATCCACAAGATACAAGAGAAAGTTCGCAGGTATCAATAAGTATTAAATATAAGGACCACACAGAATCTTTAATTATACCTGTACCAAAAAAAAATAACTCTATGCAATTTTCAACTTTTCCTGAAGGAGGGGAACTGGTTTCAGGGATACGAAGTAAATTGGCATTTAAAGCGGTAAACATCAATGGCGAGCCCGTTGATATCAAGGGGACATTATTTGAAGACAATACTCCCCTTCTCGGATTCAGTAGCACACATGCCGGGATGGGGAGCTTCATCTTTACCCCGGATACCGGTAAAAAGTACCAGATCAGGCTGACAGAGCCTGCGATAGATAGTACTTTTCTTTTGCCGAAGATTTATCCTTCAGGAATGACTATGCAACTGGTTAGAAGAGATAAAGAGTCACTCTCATTTAAGGTATTTCAAAGTTCCCGGCTTAATCCGCAAGATATTTACCTCAGAGTTCAATGCCGTGGTGTTGTTTATGGAATGGCAACTGGTAATCTAAACAGGGAACTAGTGATAAAACTACCTTTGGCCGGACTCCCTCAGGGTATAGCAGAAGTCACCCTTTTCAATAGCACTTTAGTCCCGGTTGCTGAAAGGCTGGTCTATATCAACCAGAACTTGAAACTTAACATATCTACAGAATTATCCAAAGAGATATACGCAACCAGGGGAAAGGCGACCCTGAAAATAAAAGTAAAAAATGAAAAAGGAGAACCTGTGGTGGCAAACCTTGGTATAAGTGTTTTTGATAAACTCTATCAGAATCCCCGTGACTCTAATAATATCCTATCCCACTTTTACCTCTCTTCACAATTAAAAGGAAGGATTTATGACCCATCTTTCTATTTCAACAGCACTGGCAGAGGACGTGATGAAGCGCTTGATTTACTTATGCTGACCCAGGGATGGAGAAAGTATGTATGGGATGAGATGAACCTGAAAAAATCAGAGGAGGCACAAAAGGTTATTTCCGATGAAACATACGGAGCGGTTTACTATCCTCACAGACATAAAAAAATTCCGAAGAAACAGGTTTTTGTCATTGCGTTTTCTCCAAACAGGGATAGTCTGAATTTATTGATTGCTGCTGATTCAGCAGGAGGGTTTTCTGTATCCACAGATCTCTTACAAAGATGGGAGACAGATTATATTTATCTTAAACCTGTTGGAACTCCCGGATCTGAATTTACAATGCATACAGTTGACCCCCTGGCGATGCCTGAATACATAATAGGAATAAAATTAACCGATCCTTTTGATATCATCAGCACTAAAATGAAAAATTGCGAATTTGTTTACCCAATTCCTGGTATAAACCTGGAATATGAAAATTTGTCAGACTCATCTGTGACAGAAAATGGGTTTATACGAATTAAGGAGGTAACAATAAGAGGCCGGAAGCAAAACATTATAAGAGGAAAATACCTGGGAATACTTGATAGTTTAGCAATTAATGCTGACTACGTATGTCCATATGGCGTTTTGAACTGTCCCAGACATCCACCCGATGAACCTGACCCGATAGTATCTGCCATGAATGGATATGGTGAGAAAAAACCGATACCAGGGAAAGGTTATTATGTAATCTACAATTATAACACTCCTGCTGAACGTGTAGCAAAAATTACTTACTGGCCCAAAAGATATTCAGAGGAAGACCTTTTAAAGATAAATAATCTTGCAAGAGTGAAGGCATATTATGGGCTCCGTGAGTTTTACAAACCTGATTACGATAAAGAAACAGAAGATTTCAGAATACCTGATTACCGTAATACTCTTTTATGGGAGCCATCGGTTATAACAGATGAAAAGGGTGAAGCCACATTGAGTTTCTTTTGTTCAGATATTAATACTGATTTTGTTGGCAGGATAGAAGGTGTTGGCGGCGAAGGATTGCTGGGGACGGCCTATTTCAAATTCACTGTAAGGAAACTGAAAATTGAACCTTAAAAGATGCTGATACACAATTCTTTTGATATAGTCATCTTAAGATTGAGTAACGATGAAACAAAATGAGATATAAGCGATTTATATTATTCCTGTTTACTACAGGTTTGTTTTTACCTGTTCCGGCCCAATCCTATAGTGCCAGACAAATCGAACTGGCAGTACGGCTGGATTCCCTGGGCAAAAACGCTCCTCCCGAACTTGCCTATATCCAGACCAGCAAAGACATATACGAAACCGGAGAAGATTTATGGTTTAAGGTATACCTGCTCGATGCACAAAATCTGACTCCTTCAGATTTAAGTAAAACATTATATCTGCAGTTATTAAATGAAACCACTAAAAAATCTGTCTGGCAGGAAAAATATGAAATTCAAAATGGGTTTGCCAATGGGCAGGTTTACCTGGATAGCAACTTACCTGAAGGCGAATATCTTCTGGAAGCGTTTACGCCTAATTCATTTTTTAATGACACAATAGGATTTTATGCAGTCAGAAGAATAAAGATCAAAACAGATATAACTTCCCTGATTCCTGAAGAAGTAAAAACTGACAAATCTCCTCAAGACCAAAAAGCCTGCAAAATACAATTTACAGCTTTCCCTGAAGGAGGTAATCTGGTTTCAGGAATACAAAGCAAACTTGCATTCAAAGCTGTTAATTGCAATGGGGAACCTGTTGATGTTAAAGGGACCTTGTTTCAGGATTCGACTCCCCTGCTTGAATTTAAAAGCACACACGCAGGGATGGGGAGCTTCATCTTTACTCCTGTCACCAGTAAAAAGTACATGATCCGTTTGTCAGAACCGGCAATTGACAGCTCCTTTGCTTTGCCGGAAATTTTTCCCTCAGGCATGATTCTGCAATTGGCCGGAAGAGACAAAGAGTCTCTCTCGTTTAAAGTCTCCCAAAGTCCGGAGCTTAAACCGGAGGAAGTATATCTGAGGGTGCAGTGCCGGGGGGTTGTTTATGGTTTGACAACAGGAAATTCAAACGGAGAATTGTGGATAAAAATGCCGCTTGCCGGAATACCGCAAGGCATAGCTGAGATCACTCTTTTCAACAGCAATTTGTTGCCGGTAGCAGAAAGACTGGTTTACATAAATCAGAACCTTAAGCTTAATATATCTGCTGAATTATCTGATACTATTTATAACACAAGGGGGAAAGTAGCATTGAAAATTACCGTAAAAGATGACGAAGGGCTACCCGTAACGGCAAATCTTGGTATAAGTGTCTTCGATAAGCTTTATCAGAATCCACAGGATTTCAATAATATCCTTACCCATTTTTACCTCTCCTCTCAATTGAAGGGCCGAATTTATAATCCGTCGTTCTATTTTGGAAGCAACAGCAAAGAACGGGATGAAGCACTGGATTTGCTGATGATTACCCAGGGATGGAGAAAGTATGTCTGGAATGAAGAAAACCTTAAAAGATCAGAAGATGAAAGGAAACAAATTATTTATGACGGGATAAAGGGACAGTTAATCATCAAGTCAATATCGAAAAAAACAAAGAATGAAAGAGTATTTGTGATGGCTTATTCACCTGACAAAGGTCATAAGAAAACGCTTATTCCGGCAGACTCTGCCAGGGGATTTACAGTTTCTCCCGATCAGTTAAAAGAAGCGGAAGGAGATTTTGTGTATCTTAAGCCTATCTGGTCTCATAAATATCCTCCTCCGATCATTATGGATAACCCTTTTGAAACAATAACCCGGATAATGAATACAAGAGAAGTTTCATTCCCTTTACAGAATCTAATTACATCCGGTAATGAAATCTCTGATGTAACACCTGAACATGGAATAAATGTAATTCGTGAGGTTATAATCAAAGGAAACAAATCAAAAGTAATCAGGGGAAAATATATGGGGCAGCTTGACAGCATGGCAAAGTTTGATATGAATACTGACTACGTATGCAGATATCAGTTTTTGAATTGTCCCAATCACCCTCCTACTGAATACGGTACGACAAAACCAGTTCAGGGAGGATGGTATTACCAGTACATTGCGTTTGGGACACCAAATGTGCACGAGATATATACAATGTATACCATGCCAAAATATTCAGAAGAAGAACTTCTAAAGATGCATTTTTTGTCGAGAGTAAAAGCCTATTATGGGAACAGGAAATTTTATCAACCCGACTTTGATAAGGAGACTGAAGATTCAACAATCCCTGATTTCCGGAATACACTTCTCTGGGAACCATCGGCTTTAACCGATGAAAATGGTGAAGCTACTATTAGTTTCTTTTGTTCAGATATTAATACCGATTTTGTAGGCAGAATCGAAGGTGTGGGTGGCGAAGGGTTGCTTGGAGCCGGAAATTTCAAATTCACCGTCAGAAAACTAAAAATCAATCCATAAAAGATGCCGATACCCGATTTTGATGATATTATCTTTGAAAAATTCAATAAGAAATATGGTGCCTATTTCTTGAGAAAAAGCTACAACCGGACTGTTATTGTGGCTATCGTAGCAGCCTGCATTTTAGGATCTGCAGCCATTTTAATACCATTCTATATGATTCCTCATGAAAAAAGTAAAGAGATACATAATTCGGTTTATATCACCATGGAAAACATGAAGCCGCCTGATGAACCCGCAGGACTGCCTCAGCTACCGGCTTCCCCTGCTCCTCCGCAAACCGTGCCTGACGCAAGAATTGCCGCACCGGTAGCCAAATATGTTGCTCCAAAAGTAGTGGATTCAATACCCGTTCCTGAAAAACTAACGGATTTAACTGTAGACTCGATACCCGGTGCTTTAACCGGTCAGGAGACAATAAATGGATCTGGAAAAGGTACAGGCACTCTATCAGAAGGAGGTGGGGGAAACGGGGGAAACGGAAGTGGTGGTAACGGATTATTTTCTGCTGTTGACGAAATGCCAAAGTTCAAGGGAGGCGATATTAACAAATTTCGTGAATGGGTTCAGAAAAAGACTAAATATCCCGAAATTGCAACCATTAACGGGATACAGGGAAAAGTCTACGTTACTTTTATTGTAGAGAGAGATGGTTCCGTAACAAACGGGAAAGTAGTTAAGGGAGTTGACCCGCTAATAAATGATGAAGCTTTAAAAGCAGTTATGTCTTCTCCAAAATGGACCCCGGGTAAGCAGCGGGGAACTGCTGTAAGGGTGTCGTATATAATAATGCTGAATTTCCAGCTTTAGAAAATAGTATTCAGATATTTATTAAATATTTATTCAGGATTTTGTATTTTTATTGTATCCGATTTTAATATCAAATAGTATGGTCACTAATTTAAGACTTCTTCTTATCTCCATTTTCTTAATCTGGCAGACAAATTCAATCCTTCTTTATCCGCAGTTAGTTGATTACATCGACGGTAAAGTTATCAATTCAACTACGTCTGCTCCCGTGCCATTTGCAACAATCAAGCTTAAATACAATCAACTGGGCGTTTACGCAAATGCTGAAGGTGATTTTAAAGTAGCTCAAAATCCTGAATTCCAGAATGATAGTTTAATTGTAACATGTATCGGGTTTAAGCAGAGGTCTCTGGCTTTTAAAGATTTAAGTGATAAGACCTCGAATAAGATCTTCCTGACTCCAATGGTTTATGATCTTGGCGAGGTGAAGGTTATAGCTTCACGAGCCAGATTAAGTGGGGCCGCAATTATCAGGAAAGCAATAAGAAGAATTATAAATAATTATCCTGTAAACCCATACAGTTATATTGCGTATTACAGGGATTATCAAAAAAAAGAAAATAATTATATAAATCTTAATGAAGCAATTATTCAGACACTTGACAATGGATTCAATTCAGAATCCATATCTAATAAATACAGGCTGCTTGATTTTAGAAAAAATACAGACTTCCCCAGAATGAATATTTCTCCTTACTATGGATTATCTGATTCCCACGATTCAAATAATTCCAATAAAACAATTCCGGATGCAATCCTTGGTGACCAGTACGGCAATGAACTATTCATTCTGATGGTTCACGATGCTATCCGGAATTTCAACATAAGATCATTCTCTTTTGTTGAAACCTTTTCGACTGATTTTATCATGAATCATAGTTTTTCAGAACCCGTAAGTGTTTTTGATAATAATTTGTTGCTCTATAAGATTGATTTCGAAGCAAAGTACAGGCTAACCGGTGACTCTTTACAGGCTTCAGGCGCCATCTTTATTCAGCCGAAAGATTATTCAATTCATAAACTCGAGTATTCCTGTTTTTACAAGAATAAAGGAGAGGGCTTAAAGAAAATGTTCAATATTGATGTTGAATATGGTTACGAGAATTCCGATGACTCTTTAATGTGCCTTAAATATATTTCTTTCAACAATATTTTCAATGTGATGGACTCAGATGATAATACTTACTTCAGAGTGATGGACTCATATCTGGATACTCAAACCAATTTAAAATCAACAGTGGTTCTTTATTTAAATAACATGATTGATCCGGTATCTGCATCAAGAAAAGAGCACTATGAAATAATGGTCGGCAAAAAAGCAGTAAAAATTGATCATATTCAGGTCACCGGGAAGCACTTATACATCAGATTAAAAGATAATGATCTTAAGAATGGATTGGATTCAGTCCGGGTTACTGTCCGGAATATCAAAGATGTAAATGGTAATATTCTCGATAAACGAAAATCCATAGAACTTTATCAGTACAGAGAGCTCTTTGTGCAGGAGTATAATAAACCTCTGCCATTAAAAGACAGCTGCTACATGCAATATTTACCGCTGGAAAAAAATTGCTTATCAAAATATAGTGGTAATGAAAAATATTGGATGAATACTCCGGAAAACATTAAAATTAATAAATAAATTAAATGAGTATCGGGAATTATAAATGAAAAAATCCAAATTGCTTGAAAATCAATGATAGTAATTTAACATTTTAAACAAATTAAACTTATGAAAAAAATAGCTGTATATTTCTTGTTCTTACTACTGACATTTGGATGCAGTAGTCCTCAATCTATAAAATGGGATTTTCGATCCTTTTATAAGCCGGTTGAAAACCCGGTACTAAAAGCCGATTCAACATTCACATTTGTCGATCCGATAAAAAAAGAAATAGTCAAATGGCAGAAAGCAGATGTTTTTAACCCTGCTGCCATCGTGAAAAACAATAAAGTTTATTTATTATACCGTAGTGAAGATAATCCGGCTGCAATTCTCGGAGGCCGGACTTCCAGAATTGGTCTGGCTTATAGTGAAGATGGTATTCATTTTACAAAATATCCAACGCCGGTTCTGTATCCCGACAGCAGCGAATTTATGAAGTACGATTGGCCCGGAGGATGTGAAGATCCCAGGATAGTTCAGACAGAAGATAGTTTGTATGTGCTGGCTTATACTTCATGGAATTATAAAATTGCCCGATTAAGCATTGCAGTCTCAAAGGACCTGGTGCATTGGGAAAAGAAGGGACCGGCATTTGCAAAAGCATATAATGGTAAGTTCCTTGACATATGGTCAAAATCAGGTTCGATTATTACAAAAATGGTCGGAGATCATCAGGTTGCAGTAAAAATTAATGGAAAATACGGGATGTACTGGGGAGAGAATTTTGTGAATCTTGCATGGTCTGATAATCTTATTGACTGGTATCCATCGCTGGATGAAAAAGGAGAACTTAAAGCTGTAATCAGTCCAAGAAAGAACAAATTTGACAGTAGCCTTACCGAATGCGGACCACCTGCATTGATTACTGATGAAGGAATTGTGTTATTCTATAATGGGAAAAATTCTGATGGTGAAGATTCTGAGATCAAGGTACCAAAAGGAACCTACTCAGTGGGAAAGGTGGTTTTTGATATTAGTAATCCTGAAAAGACAATTTCACGTTCTGACACATGTTTGTTGAAACCAACATTGCCTCACGAACTTTCAGGGCAATATAAATCAGGAACAACTTTTTCAGAAGGGTTGGTCCATTTTCATGAGAAATGGTATCTGTATTATGGAACAGCAGATTCATTTGTTGGGATGGCAATTTCAAAATAAGGTCAGTAAATATTTTTGCAATTTCAAAAAGTAAGCAAAGTTAATCCTCTACCAGAATAAAACACTTGGTTAAATAAACTGTAATACTTGTCATTCAAGCGTTAAACAATAAAATAAAATGACTGGATATGCAATAGATATCCAGTTCCCAAATCAATTGGTAATAACAACTATTTTATTCATTTCACACCACGAAAACCTAAGGGCATCTGGAGTACAGTCAATATCAGAAAGGTAGAAGAATTAACTAAGCCTGGACTAATGAAACCATCTGGATTGACAATTTTCAATTCAAGAGATGAAAATAAATCTAAAATTTACTCTTATGAGAGAGAAAATGTCAAATTATCGGAAGACTTTCAATAAACAGGACAATGAGTGCGAAGCAGGAAACCATAAAGATTAAACGGCTTAACGAATTTATTGCTGAGAGTGAAATCTATCAACAAATGTTCGACAATTTTGTTATATAGTCCGACTCTTAATGCAGATTCAATGACCCGGCCGGGAATATTTTCGGGTTATACCAGGAACCGGTAAAAGACTAGTTCAGAAATTCTCTGAGGCCGTTCTAAATCCAATCAATAATCATAATGTCAATGAATATTCTAACTTACGGCGCGTGGGTAATCCGGAACCGAGCCAATAAAAAGCATGGCAAATATTTTGATGCACTCACTTTTACCAGGGAAAAGAAGTGATTGGTGGCAATTAAAATAAAGGTTCTGTTTATAATAATGCAAACAAATTCTTCCTGATCATTGATTTCCAGGGAGAAATAGTTTAATTTTGAATGAAGAGATGAAAATAAAGGTAATGACTTATCCGGAACTGAGAGGTATATGCTAAAATTTTGTTTTGTGTAATCTGCACAATTATTATATCAACTAAAAACAAAGAAAATGGAACGACGTACTTTTATTAAAAATGCCGGTCTGGCCGGTGGAATGATAATTATGTCACCACATTTAGCCAATGCAAAGGCACCGGAAGAATTTGATTTCCCACTTATTGATCTGCATGTCCATCTGACAAATGATTATACAATAGAAAGGATGATGGAAATTGCCAAAACAAGAAATGTTAAATTCGGAATATTGGACCATCCTGCAGACTGGGCTATCAGCAACGATGCCGACTTAAGAAAATATATCGATAAACTGCGAAAATACCCGGTTTACATTGGTTTGCAACCAATCGATCTGGAATGGACTAAACGCTTTTCTCCGGAACTTTTATCCCAAATCGATTATGTATTAATGGACCCTCAACGAGTACCAATGGGAAACGGAGAAACCTTGTCAATATGGCAATTTGATACTTATGTGGAAGATACTGAAGAGTTTATGAAGCGTTATATGGCTTATTCGATGGAGGTTCTCAACAATCAGCCAATCAACATTTTTGGCTGGCCTCTATTTCTTCCGGTTTGCATAGCCCGTGATTACTACACTTTATGGACTCAGGAACGTATGCAGCAGATAATTTCGGCAGCAAAAAAAAGAAATATTGCCATTGAGATAAACGACATGGCCCATACTCCGCACGATAAATTTATAATTATGGCTAAGGCTCAGGGTTTGAAATTTACCTTTGGTTCAGATTCACGGAATCAGAATGCGGGGAGACTGGCTTATAGCAAGTCAGTAGCAAAAAAGTGCAATCTTAAAAAGGAAGATTTCTATATACCCGGGAAGAGCTGATAAACTGATATATAGAAGATCTTTATGAAATTAAATCTTCTTCCTCTCCTGCTTTTTCTGTCTTCATCTGCCATGGCCCAGGAACCCGACAGCAGTTCCGCTCTCTTCAGCATGAGAGAAGCTGAACGTAACTTTGCCCGCGAATCAGTCATGCTTGGACGCAATGCAGCTTTCGTACAGAACTTTGCAGACGAATCGGTCATCTTCACAGATAAGTGGGTAACCAACGGGAAACAGTTTTCGAAAGACCGGAAAGCCTCTCCTGTCGTGTTGAAATGGGAACCTGAATTTATGGATATTTCTGATAGCCGAGATTTTGGAATCAGCACCGGTCCCTGGGAAGCTCAGGAGTATCGTCCGAATACTCCTCCCCTTTTTACCGGATATTTTCTTACTGTCTGGAAGAAACAATCCGATGGTGCATGGAAGGTTATCCTGGATGGTGGATCAACAACCCCACCCCTGAAAAATGTCGTGCACAGTTTTTCATTTCCAGTCGGATCTGATAAAGTCGTCTCTAATCCACCGGTGATAAAAGTCGAGTTATCTTGCAAAGAATTATTGGACTGTGAAAAGCAATTTCTCGCTGAATGGGAAAAAAGTCCCCAATCAACCGCTTACACTTCTTTTCTTGCACCGAAAGCAAGGGTACAACTCAATGGACACCTCCCAACCACAAATACTGATACAATTAACATCCTGATCGCTCATTTGGATAAAAAACTTGCCTGGAAATCAGTCGGTTCAGGCGCAGCCTCCTCAGGTGAAATAGGCTTCACATATGGTCTGCTTGAAATCCCTGGTGACACAAAAGGGACAAAAGGACATTATGTGAGGATATGGAAAAGACATCCCGGAACCGATTGGAAGATTGTTCTGGAGATGATGAATATGGATTAGTTTTTAAAACTATTGAAGTTACCCGAAAACACCGAAATTCAAGCATCAAAAGTGAATGGGAATCATCCCAGAGGTTTATTAAAAATCAAATTTGATATCGAATATTTTGATATTATTTTTTGTTTTGATTCTAAGGTTAGATTGATTTCATGGAAAGCTGGTTTGGTATGCAGCATTTAAAAATCATTATTCAATCTTTATACGCCCTCATATATTAGAAAGCTTTAAAGAAGAATTAAAACCCTTCGAATTGTCAAAATCGAAATCAGCAATAAAAATCCTTTTCGACAAGCCCGTACCATTTCAGCTCCTTACAAAAATTGTCAAATATGGTGCAAAAGTAAACCTGGAAAATGCACAATTAAAAACCAAAGGGGAAAAATAATTCTCTCTTTTATTTATCTTTGACAGCATGACAGCTATCAAACGCCTGGCCGGACAGACTGCCATTTACGGTATTCCAAGTGTTCTGGGCCGAATTCTTGGTTATCTGCTGGTTCCTCTGTATACCCGTGTATTCCTTCCCGGAGAATATGGTACGGTTAATGTATTCTATTCCTATGCCTACTTCTTTATGGTTATCCTTACTTATGGGATGGAAACTGCTTTTTTCCGGTTTAACGAACATGAGAAGGATCTTGAGAAAGTGTTCAGCACAGGGATGATTTCACTTATAATTTCATCTCTCCTGTTCCTGATTATGGTTTCATTCTCTGCCGGAGATGTGGCTCGGTGGATCGAATATCCTGATCACAGAGAATATGTAATCTGGTTTGCCTGGATCCTTGCCCTTGATGCAACTTCGGCTATACCTTTTGCATATCTCCGCGCACAAAACAGACCGGCCCGTTTTGCCTGGATTAAAATGACCAATATAACTGTCAATATTGTTCTTAACCTCTTCTTCCTCCTTTTATGTCCCTTCATTATAAAACATTATTCAGGAACTCTTCCCGGAAGATTTATTTCATTAATCTATCGGCCGCACTGGGGGATTGAATATATTTTTATTTCAAACCTTATAGCCAGCAGCCTGACCCTTGTCATGCTCTTACCTCAGATTTCTGTTGTCCGGTGGAAAATACACCCTGATTTGTGGAAAAGAATGCTGCTTTATGCATTCCCGCTGCTTTTTGCAGGAATGGCCGGAGTTGTAAATGAAACCTTTGACCGGCTTTTGCTACGCTATTTATTACCAAAAGACATTGCTTCTTACCAGGTCGGTATTTACGCTGCATGTTACAAGATCTCCATCCTGATGACAATATTTATTCAGGCTTACAAGTATGCAGCCGAACCTTTCTTCTTTGCCCAGGCAAAGGAAAAAGATGCCAAAGAGGTCTATGCCAGGATTATGGACTATTTCATTATTACTGTTTCTCTGATCTTCCTGGTCACCATGCTTTTTCTTGATGATTTTATTATGCCGGTTCTTGTTGGGGAAAAGTATTGGGAAGGGAAAGGAGTGATCCCTGTTTTAATGATGGCAAACCTTTTTCTCGGAGTCTATTATAATCTTTCGATCTGGTATAAGCTTACTGCCAAAACATCCTGGGGGGCCTGGCTTTCTCTGGTTGGCGCTGTTATTACACTTGTGCTGAACTTCTGGTGGATACCGCTAAGTTCAGATCATCTTATTTACGGATATTATGGTTCAGCCTGGGCAACTTTCATTTGCTACGGGTCTATGATGATCCTCTCCTACCTGATCGGTCAAAAATATTTCCCTGTAAAATATAACCTGGTAAAGTTTGCCGGTTACCTTGGGCTTTCAGTTCTCCTGTATGCGGTCAGTTCCGTTATCAAACCTGAATTGTCAGTACTCCGGATAGGGTTTCATACAATCCTGCTTCTGATCTTTCTTGGGATCGTATATCTGGTTGAAAAGCCCTCGATTTCAATTGTCAGTAACAGATAAACTCATAATAAAATCAGATAATAGCAACTATTAAAATGACCCATAAAGAAGAACATCTGCGAAGTTCAGATTTCATAACAGATATTGTAATCGGAATGTCTGATGGATTGACTGTCCCGTTTGCGCTGGCAGCAGGATTAAGCGGTGCGGTTCAGCACAATTCAATTGTTATCACAGCAGGCATTGCAGAAATTGTTGCAGGAAGCATCGCTATGGGTTTGGGCGGTTACCTGGCAGGAAAAACCGAGCAGGAACATTATGAGTCTGAACTGAAAAGGGAATACGATGAAGTGGATGAGATCCCTGAAGAAGAAAAGAAAGAGGTAAAGCTCGTTTTTGCGCAATATGGGCTGAATGAATTAACTCAAAATACAATTGCCGATGAACTGGCAAAGGACAAAGATAAATGGGTTGATTTTATGATGAAATACGAATTGGGGCTGGAAAAACCGAATATGAACAGGGCAAGGAATAGTGCTGCTACAATAGGCATATCATACATAATTGGTGGTTTAATTCCATTAACAGGATACTTTTTTACACAAACACCTATACAGGGATTAAAGATTTCAGCTCTATTGACTGTGATATGTTTGTTCCTTTTTGGCTACTTTAAAAGCAAGGTTACAGGGCAACCACTTTTGCGGGGAGCAATAAAAGTTACACTGATCGGTATAACTGCTGCAGCGGCGGCGTTTATGGTTGCAAAAGCATTTAATAACCTGTTTTAGTTGAAATATAAAAGGACAGATTACGGGGTGAAAATGATTATAAAATTAATCTTAAAGCCGAGCTTGAAATAAAACTATTGAGTGAAAAAATTGATCACATGATTGTTCACCAGAATAAAAAACTACTTGAGATACAGGAGATTCAGACTGACTATCTCGAAGATCTGATGAATGAAATAAAGGGAAAAGGAAAATGAAATTAAGAATGTGCGTTATTCTTCTGGTTACTTGCATCAGTAATTTGTTGTTCGGACAAAAGGAGGTTTCAGATTCCGTAAAGATGATCAAATTGGAAGAGGTACTGGTTACTGCGAACAGGTTACCAATTTTGCTAAAAAATAATCCCGGATCAGTTTCGATAGTTACTCCTGAAATACTTTCAATAATGCCTAAAACTGCAGGAGCAGAAGAGGCATTGCGCCTGATTCCCGGTGTGCGAATAGACAACCAGCATGACGGAGAGCGAGTCCATGTTTCAATACGCGGACAAGGAATTTTAACTGAGCGAGGTTTGCGGGGAATCGGTGTATTGATTGATGGAATTCCGGTAAATGATCCTTCGGGTTTTGCTCCTGACCTTTACGATGTCGATTGGGGTACAGTAAATAAAATTGAGGTTTTAAGAGGTCCCTCCGCAAGTCTGTATGGAGGTGGCGGTGCTGCAGGTGTTTTAAATATTACTACTAACGACGGTGGTCCGAAACCTATTGGTGGCGAGTTAAACCAGACTATCGGTTCAAATGGTTTCAAAAAATCATTGATTCAGATAGACGGGTCCCGAAATGTTATTGATTACCGGATAAGTTATTCCAGGACTGATGGTGACGGATATCGTGATCATCAGGCATTCTGGGGCAATAAACTGTATGAAAAAATTAACTTCAACCCTTCTAAAAAGCTGTCAATAACTCAGATTATCTCCCATACCGATTACTTTCAGCAAAATCCGGAAGGATTAAATATCGGACAATTTGACAATCTCCGGCAGGCAAATCCCGATGCCAATCCGTTTAATGAGTATCAGAAGACTAATCGCACCACAATAGGTTTTCATGGTAAATATAAATTTAGTGATATGCAGGATGTCGAAATCACTGCATATCTTCGCTCATGGGATTACAAAGAAACCAGTAATAAAGATGCGGAATACAGGGATATTACGAACCCCGGAACGAGTGTTCAATATAATTTGCATTTAAATTCGGGGAAGATAAAAAATGACATCAGTATTGGCGTTGATCTTAAATGGCAGAATATTGACCTGTACAAATTGCAAAGCGCAGCCAATCCTTTGAGGAAGGAAAGTCTTGATGAGACCAATATAGAAACTGATTCATTACTTGCCAATCAGATAATTTCACAGCGAAGCCTGGGTGCCTTTGCTTTGTATAAGCTTGAAATCGGAAAGTTTAACCTGATTGGGAGTATTCGTTATGACGCAATGAATAATGAATTGACAAACAAAATGCTGGCGTCAGATACAGCCAAAACGGCAAAGAATTTTAAAAATGTCTCCGCTCGTGCCGGAGCAAGTTACTCTATAAATGAGGCAGTCACCATGTTCTTAGACTGGAGTCATGGATTTATGCCTCCTTCAACAGAAGAATTGTCCAGCAATCCTGTTGGTTACAGCGGCTTCAACACTCATCTAGTTCCGGCTACATCCAATTGCAGTGAAATTGGAATCCGTGGATTTTATGATGAAAAACTCTCTTATGAGATTACCGGTTTTATTATGAATACCGAAAATGATTTTTTCCGTTTCAAACAATCAGGAAGGGGAAACCAGGAAGTATTCTACGGAAATGCAGGGAACAGCAAACGATATGGTATCGAAACTTTTGTTTCTTATCAGATACTCAAAAACCTCAGTTTGCAGGTTGCATATACATTTGCAGACTATAAATATGTTTCATCTGTTATTGATCCTGTTTACACTGATCCTGCTTATGTTCTGACGTCACCGCCGGCTGCGGGCCAATGGTTACCCAATTCACCAAAAAATCAGCTATATTCTGAGATTGTATATTCGATAAACAAGAGATTTAAATTAAGTTTAGCGACCGAATATCAGTCAAAATGGGCAATTTATACCGATCCAAAAGCTTATAACGGAGAACTTGACCCGGCTATTTATCAAAACTGGCAGGAGGGGTTTAATTTATTTCATGCCAGAGTTTCATACAGCCTCAATATCGGAAAGATTAATGGGGAATGCAGCATTTTCATTCGAAATCTGACCGCGGCAAAATATATGGCATTCACAGAACCTGATCCTGATGGCAATGCATATCATCCAGGACCCGCACGAGAATTCTTCGGAAATATTAAAATAAGATTCTAAATAACTAAAACAGAAGAACCATGAAAGAAACTGATTTAATATCCTTAGAGCTCATTTCATTAGTAAATGATTGGGAACCAGTTTTGAAAAGGCTTCCTGAAGATATAATTTCCCAAAGGAAAAACTCCCAGGCCCGAACAATTAAGCAGATCGTCGGACACATTATTGACTCTGCTTCCAACAATACTCACAGAATTATCCACCTTCAATATCAGACATCGCCATTGATCTTTCCAAACTACGCTACTTTTGGAAATAACGACAGATGGATTGCAATACAGGATTTTCAAAATGAGGACTGGATGACATTGGTTCAACTATGGAAGTACTCACTCCTTCATATCAGTCATGTCATGAAAAATGTCAAAACTGACAAAATGAATAATGAATGGATATCCGGGCCCGACGAAAAAGTGACTCTGAAATCAATGATCATTGATTTCCCACGACATTTAAAACTGCATCTTTCTGAAATAAATGAACTGATCAATAAAGAATAACTGACGACATGAAAAAAAATCCTAACTTGGTGTAATTTAATTAAGTCCAAATAATCAGAAATATTATGAAAGCAATTAATCTAAGACATTTATATCTGATAATTATTCTTGGATTTATAACTTATTTATCAGGAATAGCCCAGGGAAATTCAGTTAAATATGACCTGATTTCTTTGTCCGAAAATAACAAAATTGAAGTTTTCAACAGAAAAGTAAGCACATTTTCGGAAAATGATAAAAAAGGAATCCGGTTCTCAAAAAATGAAAATGACGGAATCGCCTGGTTAAAACATGTCATTTTTACCAATGGCATCATTGAAGCAGACATAAAAGGAAAAGATGAATTTCAAGAAAGTTTTGTAGGTATTGCTTTTCATGGAACTGATAACAATACCCTGGATGCCATTTACTTCCGCCCCTTTAATTTTCAATCGACCGACTCTGTGCATAAGATACATGCTGTTCAATATATTTCCCAGCCGGATTATCCATGGGAAGTGCTGAGAGAAAAATTCAATGGCAAATATGAAAAGGCTGTTGTTCCTTCACCAAGTGGGAATGAATGGTTTCATGTGAAAATAATCGTAAAATATCCTCAGATTACGGTATTTGTTAATGGAAATCAGGAACCCTGTCTGAGTGTTGAGAAACTAAATAACAGGACTTCCGGTAAAATCGGATTATGGGTCGGGAATAATTCGGATGGGGATTTTGCCAACTTACAGATTATGTCACTCAACTAACTTAATTTGAAACTATGTTTCAAAGAATTAAGATATGTTGTATTACCAGCGAAAATGAAGCCAGATTAGCCATTGAATATGGCGCTTCAGCCATTGGTCTTGTAGCCAGGATGCCAAGTGGCCCCGGACCTATCCCGGATGAATTAATCAGACAAATTGCAAAGACTGTCCCACCACCGGTTGCCACCTTTCTGCTGACAAGCGAAACATCGGTAAAGGAGATAATTGAACATCATCACAGGACAAACACCAATACAATCCAGATAGTGGATTCGTTATCATCTGGAACTTATAGTCAACTTAAAGAAGGATTGCCGGGTGTGAAAATTATTCAGGTGATTCATGTAATTGATGAAAGATCAGTCAATGAAGCGATGGAAATTTCCGAAATGGTGGATGCTATTCTCCTTGATAGTGGTAACCCCAAGTTGAAAGTTAAGGAACTTGGGGGAACCGGAAGGGTTCATAACTGGAAATTAAGCAGACAGATAAGAGATAAGACAAAATGCCCGGTGTTTCTTGCCGGAGGATTAAACCCTGAAAATGTCAGACAGGCAATTGATGAAGTTCATCCATTCGCAGTTGATGTATGCAGCGGAGTAAGAACAGATGGCAGACTTGACAGGGAGAAACTTGAACGTTTCTTCAGAGAGGTTCTTAGCGCATAAAATTGTATGATCTACAAAATTCTAGATAATAGAACAGCCAGAACAATTCTTTTTATTGGAGTATCTCTTGGTTTTACTCTGCTTCATGCCAATAAATTCTTCTTCTGGGATTCCATTTCCCAGATCTCGATTCCTGCAAACTGGTATTATGATAATAACTTCATGTATTTTTTTGTGCCTGATGAGTTTGCAACCGGACATCTAACTTTTCCACTGGTGATAGCTTTTACTGCACTGGTAATTACGAGTTTACGTGGGTCAGTCTGTGGGCTTGGGATGCAACGCCTGCTCACTGGCCCTATTATTCAGTGAGGCGAGAAATGTTAGAATATATGAATCTAAACAAAATACCATTTGATAAGACAGGATCATTCTTCCCAAATACAGCTTCATTCAACCTGACTGATCTTTCTGAAGACAATCGATCGTTTAAAGATTCCGATCCTGAAAAAGAAAAGTATGTTTTGTTTTCAAATGTCTTTAATCAAAGTGATGAGATAATAGATAAGCTGTTTTCTGAAAAAAACTGGACCAGGGAAAGGATCATAAAGAAAAGAAGCGTCTATATGATTCTGTTCCGGCGAGTCAAAGCCACAAGCTCAGACAAGTAGAAATTAAAAAATAAACCCTATTTTTAAGATCGAATATTTATCCTTCTGATGCGAGGAAAATGAGTTCAGATAAATTACAAACAGTTCTTAGATTTAAAATTATATTGCCATGATCAAAAAAAACATTATTTATTCTTTTGTGATACTACTATTAGTAATCACATTATCAAATGTTTCAGCACAGGACAATCAGAAACCAAATTCCAGCCCGATGAAAACCCAGCCAATCCCACTTTCAAGCTTTAAACACAGTGATATCGGAAATCCTTCAATTAAGGGAACAGTCAAAGTTCTGAATAACGGGTTTGATATGACAGCGAGTGGAGCTGATATCTGGGGAGTCAAGGATGAGTTCAATTTCATTTATGTGGAACGGACAGGTGATTTCGATATTGTTTCCCGCATTGAGAGTCTGACAGCGGCAAATATGTACACAAAAGCCGGAATTATGGCGCGTGAAAATCTTACTTCAGGATGCAGGCATATTTATTTCCAGGTGTTTTCTGATAATAACGCCAGAAATAAAAATAACGGTGGATATGAGTTCCAGTATCGCCAGGAGAGAGACCATGAAATGAAAGCTATATACCCGAAGAGTTCTGAAGGCGCTCCTGAATTCCCGGTTGCATTTCCTAATACATGGGTGAGGCTTCAGCGTGTTAATAATGACTTCACCGGCTACTATAGTACCGATGGAAAGACCTGGAAACCATATACAACTTTTACACTTGATCTGCCTGCTAAGATATATCTGGGATTAGCCCTTACTTCGCATAATCCGAGCCATATGGCATCTGCAAAATTCAGAAATATCGCTGAGCTTAAACAGAAGTAAAAGCTGAATAAATCATGAATATCGATCATGTAGCTATATGGACGACACAGCTTGAGAAGCTGAAGGATTACTATATTAAGTATTTCAATGGCAAGTCAAATAGAAAGTATACGAATAATGAGAGACATTTTGAAAGCTACTTCATTTCATTCGATTCAGGTACGCGGCTTGAATTAATGCAAATGCCAGGAATTCCACAGAATCTCAACGACACTATTGAGAAGCAGTATCTTGGAATCATCCACTTATCATTCGGAATGGTAAATATGGATCTGGTTAATGATAAATTAATTGAATTAAAAAAAGACGGATACAATATATTGAGGGGGCCAAGAAAAACTGGTGACGGTTACTGGGAATTTGAAACGCTTGACCCGGACAACAACAGGATTGAAGTATCGGCCATTTTTATGGAATAGATCAGAGTTAGAGTATGGTCAGGGAAATGCAGCAGGCAGATAGTCAGAATGTTCTGGAAATCTATAGGATGGGTCTTGAAACAAGGAATGCTACCTTTGAAACGCAGGTTCCTTCCTGGCAGGAATGGGATACGAAGCACCTTCCTCACTCAAGATTTGTGTTCGAAGAGAATGGAAAAGTTACAGGCTGGGCAGCCTTGACCCCTTTTTCTGCAAGAGAAGTTTATGCTGGTGTTGCAGAAGTAAGCATTTATGTAGCCAGCGGATTACGGGGAAAGAAAATAGGATCGAACCTGATGGAACAAGTGATTATTTCATCTGAGCTCAATGGGATCTGGACCTTGGTTTCAAGCGTGTTTCCCGAGAATGAAGCAACATTAAGACTCCATGCAAAATTTGGGTTCAGGATAATAGGCAAGAGGGAAAGAATTGCCCGGCTTGATGGAAAATGGAGAGATACTATATTATTAGAAAGACGAAGTTCTGTGATCTTTAATGAAAATAATTCTTGAAATAAACTTCGCTGTGGTTCTCTGTGTCTTCTCTGTGTCTCTCTGTGTAATAAAAAAGCAAGAACTAACACAGAGTTACTCAGAGTAGCACAGAGTATCTCTAATACAGAATTTTCGCCCAAAATAATTGTGTTTTTATCACTTATGAAAGAAATAGCAGCCATAATTCTTGAGAATGACGAAGGTAAATTTTTACTTTACCTGCGCGATAACAAGCCTGACATACCTTTCCCCGACCACTGGGATCTGATCGGAGGTCATGTGGAAGAAGGAGAAACACCCGAAGAGGCTCTGGTCCGGGAAGTTAAAGAGGAATTAGATATCGATTTGAAAGATTATACTTTTTATAAAAGGTTTGAATGTCTGACCGGTGATGCTTACGAAAATATTAAATATATCTACTCAGGAAAAATAAATCTGCCGATTGAAGAAGTTATTCTTCTGGAGGGAGTTCGTCCTCAGTATTTTTCAAGATCGGAAATTCCCAATGTTAAATTTGCAAATATTCTTAAATCAATTGTAATGGATTATATTAGGGAAAGCAATAAAAGAGGAAATAGGTTGAAGTGATACACACAAATTATAATTTAGAATAATAATTTTAGTGATTATATTTCAAACAGCCGAAGCCGCTTGAAAATCAATAGATTTGTATAAGCTAATCCGGTCAATCCTATTTTATAACAAATCATAATTAAACCAATGAAGAAATCAATCCTGCTGCTACTAATTCTTATCTGTGCAATAGCGAATGCTCAGATAATTACTGTAAAGTCACCTGATAATAAAATTGTATTTGCAATCAACAACAACGAAAAACTGATTTACTCAGTTTCTTACAATGGAAGAACAATTATAGATACTTCCCAACTGGGATTCGAATTTAAAGATGAACCTGCTATGACAGGCAATTTCAAAATTGTTGATCAATCAGTTATAGCAATCAATGGGACCTGGATCCCTGTAGTGAAATCTAAGCATTCAGAGATTGTAAATAATTTTAATGAATTGCATATTACACTGAAAGAAAAATCGGGTTCAATGAGGCAGATGGAACTTTTTGTTAGGGCATATAATGACGGTGCAGCTTTTCGCTATAAACTTTTAAGTAGCGGCAAAGTCGGCGACAGACAGATCACAAAAGAAATAACAACCTTCAATATACCTGGTGATCCGAAAGCCTGGATAGTCGAATATGGCGGATACTCCTCCTCAAATGAAGCTGAGTTTATTGAGCATCCACTCAGTTATCTGAATGAGAAATCCATTGCCGGAATGCCTATGCTTATGGAATATGGAAACAATTGCTGGGTAGCTGTCACTGAGGCTAAGATTGAAAATTATGCTGCTTTCTATATAGGGACTGACGGGACTCCAAATCAACTGACAACCAAACTGGTTCCAGTTCCCGGAGAACCCGAGACCGGTGTTAAAGTGCGTTTTTCAGATGATGTTTACACTCCATGGCGTGTGTTGATGATTGGAGAAACTCCGGGGACCCTCATTGAATCAGAGATTATTCAGAACCTTAATGATCCATGTGCAATTAAAGATCCTTCCTGGATCAAACCAGGAATGAGTGCATGGGATCACTGGTGGAGCGGTGAAGTGAAAATGGAGATGCCGGTCATAAAACAGTATATTGATCTTGCTTCTTCAATGGGCTGGCCTTATATGTTGGTTGACTGGCAATGGTATGGCAAGTTTAATTCTCCGGAAGCAGATATTACCAAATGGGCGCCACAGATAAACATGCCAGAAATAATTTCATATGCCGGATCGAAGAATGTTAAAATTATTGTCTGGCTCTATTCGAGTGATGTTAACAGGAATTCAGCCTATAAAAATGCATTCCCTTTATATGAAAAGTGGGGAGTTGCCGGAATTAAAATTGATTTCATGGACCGCGACGATCAGCAGATGGTCAACTGGTACCATGATATAATTAAATGTGCGGCTGAGAATCATCTTATGGTAGATTTTCACGGTGCGTATAAACCCGATGGAATAATCCGGACATGGCCCAATATGATCACCCGCGAAGGTGTTATGGGGAATGAATATTATAAATTTTCTAATAAAATGAGCCCGGAACATAATGTGAAGCTCGCCTTTACCCGAATGCTGGCCGGACAGATGGATTATACACCTGGTGCCTTCCTGAATGTAACAAAAGAGCAGTATAAAAACCAGACTCCGGCAGTTGTCTGGAATACTCGTGCTGCAGAACTCTCGAAGTTCGTGATTTATGAAAGCCCGCTAACAGTAGTATGTGATCATCCTGACAATATTCTGAATCAGGCCGGATCTGATTTTCTTAAAATAGTTCCTACTACCTGGGATGATATTAAATTCATAAGCGGTTATCCCGGTGATTATGTAGCAATATCAAAACGAAGCGGAGATAAATGGTTCGTAGGTGTAATGAATAACAGTATCGGAAAAAGTATTGTACTGAACCTCTCTTTTTTACCGGCAGATAACTATGAAGCTGAGACCTGGAGTGACACCAAAAACTCCGATAAAGAACCGAAGGAGTTAAAAAAAGCTAATTTGTCAATTAGATCACCAGGCACTTTTAAATTAACGATGGCTAAGGATGGAGGATTTGTTGCGGTTATAAAAAGGAAGTGATTAAAAAAAATTAATACATCAAGTTAAATACATATTCACCGCCTTTCATTTTCCTCCAAGGGAGGGCCGAGCATTAAAAAACTGACTGGTAGGCAATTTTAGCCAAGGAGTCAGCCTTCCGTGGAAACTCCACAGGGGGGAAGGTTGGGAAGGGGATAATTAAATTATATTAGGCAGCATGTTAGATACAATTCCGGTCAAGAGCCGAAAATATTAATAATCTTGGGGCATCTCTTCCAGTTGGCCCCAAGGAAATGTATAAACGATTCTATTTTGTCGACTGGATTGTCCTGAATAGGCACAAAAGAAGCATTTTAAACAACGTTAACCTGTTTGTCGTTGCCCAGATACCCGAATGCCCTTCCATGATCAATGGAGAGCTCCTGAGACGATCCCTGACAGTAATGAGTCATAATGTCTTCGGAGTGAAGCCATGGTTTGAGCCTGGTACATGGGGTGGAACCTGGATCATGAATCATATTGATGGACTTAACAGGAATGTGCCAAATTATGCCTGGTCCCGTATGGAACAATACACGGATCAGGCAAAAATAATCTTGTGCTTGAAATAAGCTCTACTTCCTACATTTTTACCTTCAAGATGTACGACTGGCTGAGGCCCGATCTGGATGGAAAACCATGGCCATTGAATATCGCAAGAGGAATGGATAACTTCTTTTTCGATCGGAAAGGTATATACGTGAAGAAAAAACTAATTTCAAAACCGCTGCTTATCGATCAGGGAAAAGGTTGGAAATTGTATCGCTTACCTACACATGATACACACTTATATGATATTCACAGATATCATTTTAAAGAGGTTATTGAGATCATGACTGAAGGTAAATTCCATGTATTAAGCCTGGTAGAAGGGACCAGCATAATTGTTGAAACAGTAAATGGCTTTTCTCAGCAGTTCAGTTATGCTGAAACCTTTGTGATCCCTGCTGCAGCCGGAAGTTACAGAATAATTAATCAATCAGATGCAGAGGCTATAGTTGTAAAAACGTTTGTGAAATAAAATAAGAGTTCAGTCGCGAATGGATCTCTCTGTTGAAGGAATGAAAAACTATTCTTTTTTTACTGACGGACTTCCTGTCTGGGAAGTGAAAGCTGAAAATGGTTCTTCATTAAGCTTTAATTCAATTATGTTCGATCAGAACGGTGATAATCATGGATATATGATTTTAAGAATACCTGCTAAGAACTTGATCCTGTAAAAAAATGGAAAATACAATTTATTCAGCATACACATACTGATATTGGATATACCCGGTCTCAAACTGAAATTCTGGCAGAACATCTGAGGTATATCGATTATGCTCTTGATTATTGTGATGCAACTGATAGCTATCCCGACAATGCGAAGTTTCGCTGGACATGCGAAGCGGCATGGCCTGTGGATGAGTACCTTAAATGCAGGCCAGCCAGATAGAACGGCTGATAAACCTACTATGTTCTGGTGGGAATCACCTTCCGGAAAACGTCTGCTTACATTCAGGGCTGAACATTACATGACCGGATGTCCTTCAAATATTTTTCTAATTAATTCTGAACCGTCTGCAGATGGGAAATATTGTACTGTACATCTTCGTGAAACAAATGGTAAGGATGCTGTACTGAATCTTAAAAACGGTCTGAATGGGAATGGTCTGTCGTTACTTGAGGTCGATGTAACAGGTAAACCTGTAGCAAACCAGTCTCACACTACTGGACCGCTTGAATCTAAGTTTTTCAGGATTATCGCAACTGCACCTGATACCATAAAACCATTAGGAAATTATCCTGCATTCAGAGCCTTCTTTACTACAGGCGAAGATAAGAAAAAATGAAAAATCTATTTATAATGCTCATCCTCGGCCTTTAATGACAAGAAACCTTTTGGCAGAGGCGATTCAACTGTTATCATTTCTCCGTTCAAAGGATGAGGAAATGAGATAGAACACGCATGAAGCCTGACTCGCCGTATAAAATCAGTTGAGGCGCCATATTTTCGATCTCCTACGATCGGACAGCCAATATCTGAGAGATGCACTCTGATCTGGTTTTTACGTCCGGTCTCTGTTTTTATATCAAGGAGTGCATAATTATCTATATTCCTGATAGTTCTATAGTGTGTGATAGCAAGTTTGGCATCAGCTCTTTCAGTTACCGAACGCATTTTCATAGCGTTATCTTCTATCAGCCAGCTCTTTATAGTGCCTTCCGGATTTTCAGGGATCTTTTCAACTAAGGCAAAATAATGTTTTTCTGTCTCTTCCCATTTGTCTTTTATGGTATCCATCGCCATTTCCGATTTGGCCAGTAACAGTACTCCTGAAACCTCTTTATCGAGACGATGCACCACATAAGTCCTCACTGTTCCCTTGCTCATATCCTTTAAATGTTCCGAAATGGTCCATTGTACATTTGCACTTCCATCAATACTTGATGTAGCAATACCGGCAGGTTTGTCAATCACAATTACGGACTGGTCCTCATATAAAACAGGAAAAGGGAGCCGTGCTTTAGTTGCTATTCCGGTTCGCATACTGAAGTCAACGCTGTCACCAGGTTTTAAAGAAAATGAATGCAGGGAAGTTGGTTTATTGTTCACCCTTACGGTCCCGCTCTGTAATAATTTTTTGATCCTGGTTCTGGGAGAATCCGGATACTGTTCAAGAAGAAATTCGAGCAGTGTCTGTGATATATTTACGATTGTTCTCAAGCACTTGCATCTTAATTAATCATTAGGCGAATATATAAAATATTTCGTCTTATCTTTGATTGCCAATAACCAAAATCCACTAACCGTACCCAGAGGGCCACTGAGGAAACACATAAGTTCTGAGAGAAAAGGTACTTAGTGAGTCTTGTACTGCCTTTTGTGAACCTTTGTAGTAAAAACAGGGTGAAGAGAAATTAATGGAATTTAAAAAAATAGTATCTTTTGATTTGAAAATGGAAACTTAATTCCTAATAACAGGCTAAATGAAAATAAGGGCAATAATTACAGGAGTTACCGGAATGGTTGGGGAAGGAGTCCTCATGGAATCTCTTCTTCATCCCGATGTGGAAAAAGTTTTGGTTATTAACAGAAAACCATGTGGAGTAATACAGCCCAAATTAACCGAGATTATACACACCAATTTTTTTAACCTCTCTCCGATTGCTGATCAGTTGAAAGGATACAATGCTTGTTTTTTCTGTCTGGGGGTATCCTCCGTCGGGATGAAGGAAGACGAATATTATTCTTTGACTTATACACTTACAATGTATATGGCTGGAATCCTCTCAGAACAAAATCCGGAAATGACTTTCTGCTATATATCCGGAGCAGGTACAGACAGCTCTGAAAAAGGCAGGCTGAACTGGGCACGGGTAAAAGGAAAAACTGAAAACGATCTTATGAAGCTTTCATTCAAAAAGGTCTTTGCCTTTCGTCCAGGATTTATGTTACCGGCAAAAGATGCAAAAAACATACATGGATATTATGTTGTATTCAGAATTTTGTTCTTTCCTCTCAGGGCTTTATTCCCAAAATTTGTCTCAACTTTAAAAGAGGTCGGTATAGCTATGATAAACTCAGTAATTTATGGTCACGAAAAACCTGTATTTGAAGTGAAAGATATTGTTGCCCTGTCAAAAAAAAAATAATTAAAATTGTTCCTTAAAACCAATAATGTAAACCTATAAAAACATCTCAAATGAGTTCATTATCTTCATCTTCAAAACCTTCCGTTTGGGCCGGCATAGTCCTGGGAACAAAAAAAGTTCTAAAATGGGCCCTGATCCTGATTGTGATTTTTGGATTCATCTTCATCTACTGGAAGTATTTCTATACTTATAGTGAAGGTTACCGTGCAGGATTATTACAGAAATTTTCTAATAAAGGTGCAATCTTCAAGACCTATGAAGGCGAAATAATATTAAGCAGCGTATCCAGTAACAGGGACGTAGCAATTGCATCAGAAAAATTTCTCTTTACCGTAACCAACAAATCTCTGGTAAGGCAATTTGACACTCTTCAGGGGCAGCCGGTTATTGTACATTACAGACAGAAGAATGCACGGTTATTCTGGCGTGGTGATTCTCCATATCTTGTAGATAGTGTAAAAGTTAAACGATAGTGGTTATTTCATTACCTTTTTGAGTATCCCAAAGACGCCTCTTATGAAAGTGGCGCTCGTCAGAACTTTGACTATTTCATCCTGTGGTGTTTTGGCGCTTCTTCCATATGTTGTTCTTGAAGAAGTCTGGTTTTGCTGCATTTCCGATCCTTTTCCGGATGTATCAACCGAAGATGTTTTTCTACTCAGGATTTCATAGGCACTTTCCCGATCAATAACCTGGCTGTATTTCTTCACCAGATCCGATGAGCTGTTAATAGCAGCTATTTCAGCCGGAGTCAGAATATCCATCCTGCTCTCGGGCGAGCGGAGCATAGTAGCAGCAAGTGGAGTTGGTATACCTTCCTCACTAAGTGCTGTTACGAGTGCCTCACCAATTCCCATATTTGTTATGGCTTCATCTGTTTTATAATATTCTGAAACGGGATAATTCTCAGCTGATAGCTTAATTGCCTTACGATCAATTGCAGTAAAGGCTCTCAGTGCGTGTTGAACCTTAAGTCCCAATTGCGCTAAAACCCCGTCCGGAACATCCATAGGATTCTGCGTCACAAAAAAGATTCCTATGCCCTTGGAACGTATCAGTTTCACAATGTTTTCAATCTGATCAAGTAACGCTTTACTTGCCTGGTTAAAAATAAGATGGGCTTCATCAATAAATATAACCAGTTCGGGCTTTTCAACATCGCCCTTTTCAGGCATCTGGCTGTATACTTCGGCAAGAAGCGAAAGCATAAAAGTGGAGAAGAGTTTTGGTTTATCCTGAATATCGGTTAGTCGGATAATGCTTATGTACCCTTTACCGTTTTTGTCGACTCTCATAAGATCTCTTATATCGAAGGAGAGTTCACCGAAAAACAAATCAGCTCCCTGTTGTTCAAGTTCAAGAACCTTTCGAATTATTATTCCGGTAGTGGCTGTAGATATACTACCATAACTCTTTTCCATCTCTGTCTTCCCCTCTTCAGTTACATACTGGACAACTTTTTTCAGATCTTTCAGGTCAAGCAATGCCAACTGGTTGTCGTCACAATATTTAAAAATCACTGAAAGGACGCCCTCCTGGGTATCATTCAGATCGAGAATACGAGAAAAGAGCACAGGACCGAATTCAGAAACAGTTGCCCTTAAGCGCACCCCATCCTGTTGAGAAAGGG
Source organism: Bacteroidales bacterium (assembly GCA_003141415.1). Classification (GTDB taxonomy): domain Bacteria; phylum Bacteroidota; class Bacteroidia; order Bacteroidales; family VadinHA17; genus LD21. The sequence goes on along the minus strand of PLLX01000182.1, from coordinate 39,048 downwards.
ACATCAATTCCACCGGAAAACCTTTTGCTGAAAAAGGAAGATTTATTTTAGCATGTCTTTCGAGTATAAAAGGCTTCTCTTCCCCCGGTTTCGCAATACCACTTAAGTCGCCTTTAACATCCATAAGAAGCACCGGAACTCCTCTTTGAGACAATTGTTCTGAAATCACTTGCAGAGTTTTGGTCTTTCCGGTTCCAGTTGCACCTGCAATCTAACCATGTCTGTTCATTGTTTTCAACGGAATCTTTACTTGAGCTCCGGGAATCGGTTGTCCATCAAGAATGGCGCTTCCGAGAACTATACTGTCACCACTGCAGGCATAACCGTTGTTAATATCCGCCAAAAACTTTTCTTTCTTATCCATAGTCTGAAATGTTAGTATATTTATAAATATTATCTAAATATGCAATTTAGAAGTTTAGATGTAATTTCAGGTAAAGTTGTAGGTAATTAATTAGAAAATCAAATGTTGAAATGAATTTAATAACCATTCTAAAATCCAATCTCACTGTCTTCTACAACTTTTATATTTCAAAATAAAATTATTATTATTGCATAGAAATAATAAATATTCACTTATGGTCAAACATTTATTTCGGATAAATGTTGTACTAAAGATAGTTGAAGTTATCAAATCTAAAATTTAGAACATGCTTGAACAACTGATCAACTCCTTAAAATCGGAAGTTGGAGGCCAGATTATGAGTCAGACCAATCTTTCAGAAGGTCATTTCGACCAGATATTTTCGATTATTAATGACGTTACAAAGAAAGAAGTAGCCGGGCATATTCTCAGCGGGAAACTTTCAGAAGTGATGAATCTTTTTTCGAACAAACCAAACACTGATGGCGCAAATCAGCTTCAATCTAATATTTCATCCGGAGTAATCTCTAATCTTACAAGTAAGCTTGGTCTCTCACCGGAAGAATCAAATAACATAGCATCAGTAGCATTACCAGAATTGATAAATATGATTACAAAACATAATAATTCCACGCCTGACGATGATCCTTCTCCTTTGCATGAGCTCTTTGGGACACCGGGAAATAGTGGTATCCTGGGGACAGCAAAAAATCTTCTTGGAGGATTTTTAAATAAATAGTGAAGTTTTTTTTGAAAATAATTGATTTTAATTAGTTTTGAGAAAATTATGTTTCACTTTACACTCACAAAACAATCACATCATATCTGACTGTGTTGATTGATTTAAAATTTTAACAACTAAAAAGCTAAATAATAATGAGAAGGAAATTCTTTGCAATAGTATTACTGTTTTCTGGATTTGGCATTTTAGCCTTCAGCCAGGTAACTGATGTTGAAAAGACCTTACGAACCCAATCTGCTGATTCCATACAGGGATGGAAAAAAGGTGGTGTATTTTCCTTAAACCTTGCTCAGACATCGCTTACAAACTGGGCTGCAGGAGGTGAAAATTCCTTTGCAATAAACGGACTCCTCAGCGTCTTTGCGTACTATAAAATGAATAAATCTATATGGGTCAACTCTTTGGATCTGGGATATGGTACTCTTAAACAAGGAGGATCCGGTTATCAGAAAACTGATGATAAATTCGATTTCTTATCAAAATACGGATATGAAGCTTTCAAGAACTTCTATTACGCCGCTCTTTTGAATTTTAAAACACAGATGGCTCCGGGGTATAAATATCCCGATGTTACAAATAAGATCTCTGATATATTCTCTCCGGCATATCTCTTACTGGCACTTGGACTGGATTATAAACCCAATGACCATTTCAGTGCATTTATTGCGCCGGCGACAGGCAAAATTACTTTTGTTAACAATCAAAAACTCTCTGATGCCGGTGCTTTTGGAGTTACACCCGGTAAAAAGTCACTTAGTGAATTCGGAGGATACTTAAGAGCTATCTATACTAAAAATGATTTTAAAAATGAACTCCTTAAAAATGTTACTTTTACTTCAAAGGTAGATCTTTTCACTGACTATGCTCATAAACCACAAAACATTGTTGTAAACTGGGAAACATTAATAGCGTTTAAAGTGAATAAATTTCTTTCTGCTAATATTAATACCCAACTTGTTTATGATGACAAGATTAAAGTTCCGGCCGATAGGAACGGAAACGGAATAATTGAAACCGGGGAATCGATAGGGTCCCTGATTCAGTTCAAAGAAATACTCGGAGTTGGATTCTCGTATAATTTTTAATAATGAATAACTTAAACATGAAATTATGAAACTAGTCGATGAATTTAAAACCTTTGCTATGAAAGGCAACGTTGTTGACATGGCAGTCGGCATCATTATTGGTGCTGCCTTCGGCAAAATTGTTTCTTCGTTAGTAGCTGACATCTTTATGCCTCCCCTTGGATTACTTATTGGTGGTGTAAACTTTACCGATCTGAAAGTTATCCTCAAGGCAGCCGTTGGAACAAATCCTGCTGTTACCTGGAATTATGGAAATTTCTTTCAGGCAGCTTTCGATTTTCTGATTGTGGCTTTTGTTGTATTCTTAGTTATTAAAGCAATAGTTGCTGCAAAGAAGAAAGAAGAAGTTGCGCTTGCTGCACCTCCTGCTCCTCCTGCCCCTACAAAAGAGGAAATTCTTCTTACAGAGATCCGCGATCTGCTGAAAAAATAAACTGAATCTGGACGATGGATTTCAAATCCATAGGATCTTATAATACTATATCGGTAGAGTAGAGACGTTGCATGCAACGTCTCTACATTTTTTATACAAAATCAGTGTTTTTGCTTTTTATCAGATATATTTACTTGAATATTTTAATATTACTGGTAGATGAAACTTAAAACACTTCCTGTGATTGCCGTTTTTTCATGTCTTCTCTTTTGTAGCTGTATAAAAACCCCCGACTCCCTTCTTTCAATTTCACAAATAAAATGCAATGGATTAGAGAATCCTGAAGGAACAGGTGCAGTTCCCGATTTCAGCTGGATACTTAAAGCCAATCACCGCGGACAAATTCAGACTGCTTACCAGATAATTGTCGGTTCAGACAGTGATATAATAAGAAACCACCCTGGTACGATCTGGGATTCGGGAAAAATTCTCTCTGAAGAATCGGTCTGGATTCCATATCAGGGATCTTCATTAGAAAGTGCGAAAGAGTATTTCTGGAGAATACGGGTATGGGATGAAGATGACAAATCATCTTCCTGGAGCAAAACAGGAAAATTTGTCACCGGTTTGTTTACTAAAAAGGACTGGAGTAATGCAAGTTGGATAGGATACGAAGAAATACCTGATTCCTTATTATTGGTGCCTGGCGTCCACGGAAACGGTGATAATCTTGGAGAAGTTGCTAAAAAGAGGACTACAGTACCCTATTTCAGAAAAGATTTTTCAATAGAAAAGAAAATCACTATGGCTTATGCATTCGTAAGCGGGTTGGGACAATACGAACTTTACATAAATGGAGACAAAATCGGCGATCATTTTCTTTCTCCCGGCTGGTCGGATTATAGGAAAACCTGTTTCTATAATACCTTCAATATAACTAAAAATCTGAAACGAGGAATAAACACTGTCGGGACAATAGTAGGAAACGGATTCTATAATATTAACAGGGAGCGCTACAGAAAACTTGTCATTGCCTACGGGGCTCCAAAAATGATATTAAAGCTTGAAATCCAATATAACGATGGTTCCAAAAAGATAATCGTAAGTGATGAATCCTGGAAAACATCTTCTTCCCCTATAACATTTACAAGTATCTATGGAGGTGAAGATTGGGATGCCAGGATGGAACAGCCCGGATGGGATAGACCCGGATTTAATGACAAATCGTGGAAAAAAGTTCTTCACGTGAAGGAGCCAACCGGAAATCTGGCGCCTGAAACAGACTACCCTGTTAAAGTTTCTGAAGTTAAGGATTATAAAAAAATCTACACTAAAAAGGACAGTATCTTTATTTATGACTTCAGGCAGAATGCATCGGGAATAATAAAAATAAAAGTTAGAGGTAAAAAGGGCCAGGAAATCCGTTTCACTCCCGGGGAACTGCTTGGAGAAGATTCTCTTGTTACACAACAGGCAACTGGCGAACCATATTATTTTTCCTATACGTTAAAAGGTGAAAATGAAGAGATATGGATGCCAAGATTTACTTATTATGGTTTCCGGTATGTGCAGGTAAACGGAGCTGTTCCCAATATATATCCAAACCCCGGAAATCTGCCTGTAATAAAAGATATACAGTTTTTACATACCAGGAATTCCTCTCCGGAAGCAGGTAGTTTTAAATGTTCAAATGAACTTTTCAATTCAATATATAATCTCATCAAATGGTCTGTAAAAAGCAATCTTGTAAGCGTGGCAACTGACTGTCCACACCGTGAAAAACTTGGATGGCTTGAACAGACCCACCTGATGGGTAATTCCATCAAATTCCTTTATGATATTCATAATCTCTACAATAAAGTAATTGATGATATGATCGAGGCACAACTTGAAAACGGTTTAGTCCCGGATATTGCTCCCGAATATGTGCCCTTCGCAGGAGCATTCCGTGATTCTCCGGAGTGGGGAAGTGCCTGTATTATATTACCCTGGGATATGTATCAATGGTATGGTGATAAAGAAGCAGTCAGAAAAGCATATCCAATGATGAAAAGATATTTAAAATATCTGAATGGAATGGCTGACAAATATATACTTAATTATGGTTTGGGTGATTGGTATGATTTAGGTCCGAAGTTCCCGGGAGAGGCTCAGCTTACACCTAAAGCATTAACGGCCACATCAATTTTCTTTTACGATTCCAGACTTCTGGGGGAAATGGCGAAGATGATTGGTGAAAAAGAAGATGCCGTCTACTTCGTTAACATGGCTGAAGAGATCCGTAAAGCCTTCAATTCGAAGTTTTTTAATCCTGTTACAAAAATTTATTCAACCGGCAGTCAGACTGCTTATTCAATGCCTCTGTTCTTTGGGATGGTCGATAATAGATTTAAAAATGATGTTGTGAAAAATTTTATCAAATCAATAAATGATAATAATAAAGACTTAACTGCCGGCGATGTTGGATACAGGTACCTGTTGAGAGCCCTTGAAGAGGCAGGTCAATCACAGCTCATTTTTGAGATGAATTCAAAAACTGATGTCCCCGGATACGGCTTCCAGCTTTCGAAAGGAGCTACATCTTTAACCGAATCATGGGCCGCATTAAAATATGTCTCTAACAACCACATGATGCTCGGGCATCTGATGGAATGGTTTTACAGTGGAATAGGCGGAATAAGGCAATCTCCAAGCTCTGCTTCTTATAATAAAATTATAATTTATCCTGAAGTTGTTGGAGATCTGAAATGGGCCGAAACAACATATAAAACTGTTCATGGTGATATTACATGCAACTGGAAAATTGAGAAAAATAATATTATCATGAAAGTTAATATACCGGTCAATTGCAGTGCTATTATTTCCATTCCACAGACTAACCCGCGATTCATTTTTGAGAACGAAATACTTATTAACCAGGTAAAACAAGTAAAGATTATTGAGGTCTCTTCTGCTCGAACACTTTGTGAAATACCATCGGGAGAGTATAACTTTAGAGCCCATTTAAATAAATAACATCAATATGAAAAGGTTTGATGCAGTTTGTTTTGGGTTTATAATGATTTCAAATATTTGCTTTTCACAGTTTAAACTTAAAATTGAAATAGTTGAAGTAAGAAATAATACAGGAAATATAATGTTGCAGGTTTTTGACGAACATGAGAAGGTTCTTACCCAGGAGATAAGTCCGATTAAGGAGAATAAGTGTTTCTTTTCTGTTCCGGACCTCAACCCCGGGAAATATGCTGTAAGGTATTATCATGATGAAAATCTGAATGGGAAAATGGATACAAACCTGGTAGGAAAACCAGCAGAGGGTTACGGGTTTTCAAATAATGTAACTGGGAAATTCGGACCTCCTCCTTTTAAAAAGTGGCTTTTCGAAATTTCCGGAAATAAAAAAATTGTACTGAAACCGACCTATTAATTTTTCTTGAAACTTAAAAGCATTATCTGGAATTCAAAACATGGAAAGGAAAATGCTAATTTGGCCTCAAAATATGGGACGAAACAAATTATTTCAAGTCTTTAGTTCATATTTTGAAATATTAATACGATTAAGAGAAGATGACCGAAAAAAAATCGGCAGTTATTATCGGAGCAGGAATCGGGGGTATTGCAACTGCAATTTACCTGGCAAAGAATGGATATAGTGTAACTGTTTTCGAAAAGAATTCGACACCTGGAGGCCGGTGCGGTCAAATGGTACGCGACGGCCACCGTTTCGACCTTGGCGCTACCATGCTGGTGATGCCCGAGATATATCAGGAGATATTTAAATCACTTGGTATTCCTCTCTTCGAAAATAACAAAATTAAACCACTGGATAATCTCTACAAAATCTATTTTGACAATAATGATGTCTTAGCTTTTACTACCGATAAAGAAAAAATGAAGATCCAGCTGGAAAAGATCGAACCGGGAAGTTTTGAAAAATCACTAAAATATGTCGCTGACGGGTATGAGATTTTTCAGATCGGGATGAATAAGCTTATCGGACGTAATTTTGATAATATTTTCCAGTTTGTAAACTTCAAAAATGTCGGAATGCTGATAAAACTCAAAACTTACATTTCAAACTGGAGGTATGTTAAAAAGTTCTTTCGGAATTCTCATCTGAGGATGGCTTATACTTTCCAGAACATTTATGTAGGGCAGAGTCCGTTTGATTCGCCGGCTCTGTTCTCGATGGTTCCTGCTGCCGAACTCACGGAAGGCTCATTTTTCCCTAAAGGCGGAATGTACACTATAGTAAAAAAATTATTATCTGAAGCGGTTTCTTCAGGTGTAATTTTCCATTATAATGAGCCTGCCATAAAAATCAGAGTGACAGGTAATAAGGCGGAGAGTATTATATTTGAAAATGGATCTGAAGTTAAGGCTGATATTATTGTAGCTAACGCTGACCTTCCTTATGTCTATCGCAAATTATTACCCGACCGGGGGAAATCAAGGAGACTTGACAGGATGAAATATTCATGCTCTGCCATCTGCTTCCACTGGGGTCTTGATAAGGTTTATTCTCAGCTTGGCCATCATAGCGTTTTTCTCTCAGACGAATTCAGGGAAGGACTCGACCGGATTTTCAAAGATAAATTAATAAGCGATCACCCGAGCTTTTATATCCATGCTCCGGTCAGAACCGACCCTACCGCCGCCCCTGATAATCAAGATACACTTTCTTTTATTGTCGGCGCCGGGAATATTGATAAGAAGAAAAAACAGGACTGGGATGATCTGAAGAAGGAAACAAGAAAGGCTGTCATTCAACGGCTTAAACAACTTGGACTGGAAGATATCGAAGAGCACATTAAATTTGAAAGCTGTTATACTCCTGAAAGCTGGGAAAGTGCCTGTAATATTTCCAGGGGTTCTGTCTTCGGAAGTCTTGCTCATAATCTTCTCCAGATGGGATATTTCCGACCTCATAACCAGCACAGTCGTTATAAAAATCTTTACTTTGTCGGAGGGAGCACTCACCCAGGCAATGGGATTCCAAACGTTCTGTTATCAGCCAAACTGACAGCGGAAAGAATTCTCAATAACTAATATTTTTGACAACAACAGAATACAATCAATGAATTCACAAAAGAATAAATTTTTAAAAATATTCAATTCTATTGATTTCGATCAGATCAGGGATCATCCTAATATTCTTGTAGCTGCTAATTTCTGGGATGAAGAAAGGTTCTGCGCAGCAAAAATATGCTATAAGTTCATGCGCGCAATCGATGATCTCATTGATAACCATAAAGCAAAAAACAGACTGATTGACCCTAAAGAAAGGAAGGAATTTGTAGCCAACGTTGAGGATTGGCTTAAGATGATAATAATCTCAAAAGAATGCAATGCACTTCAGGGAGAGCTTAAAGAAACCATCGAAAAATTCAGGATACCCTTATGGCCAATGGAAGTTTTTGCGAAATCAATGATTTACGATATTAATAATGATGGATTTCCAACTCTTAATGCTTTTCTTGAATATGCGGGAGGAGCATCAGTTGCTCCAGCTTCGATTTTTGTTCATTTAAACGGACTACAGGAAATAAACGACCGGTATGAGAGCCCTCTTTTTGAAGTAAAATGGGCTGCCTCACCCTGTGCTATCTTCAGTTACCTTGTTCATATTATAAGAGACTTTCAGAAAGATCAGTTAAACAACCTCAGCTATTTTGCCGATGATCTGATAATTAAAAATGGCCTTAGCCGGAACACTCTTCTTGAATTCGCCAATGGAAAACCGGTTAATGACAACTTCCGGAAACTCATAAAAGATTATTATTTACTCGCTGATGAATATCGCCTGAAGACAATTGAAATTATTAAAGAAATAAGACCTCTCCTTGAACCAAGGTATCAGTTAAGTCTTGAAATAATTTTTGATTTATACCTGATGGTTTTTGAAAGGATCGACCTTAATAATGGTAAATTCACAACCGAAGAGCTTAATCCGACACCCGATGAAACAAAGGAAAGAGTATATAACATAATAATGAATTTCGATAGGAAAAAATGATTCAGATAAACTAAATCCTTTAACCACTGAGGCTTCAGTCAACCAGTTAGTTCGGTTATTCAATGCAAATTCTCATTAACAAAAATTCTATCGTGAAAAAGAATATGTCAGAAAATGGGTATAAAATATTGATAAACCTGATTATCCGGAATTTATAAATTAAAAGTTCAGGGAGCTAAACCATCCCGTGTTTATACAGAGGTTATTGAAGATTCAATTATTGTGTATCCGGTTACCTCTGAAGGGAAAAAAGAATATCCTAATACTTCCACTTCCATGGGGACCAGGCTCAGCAGGATTAAAACAGACAATTATTTTTACAGGAGTTGTTTTATAAATAATTCGTTTGATGTCGACCTGACATCAATTTTATTTAAATCAAGGCATTCTATGGATGATGTTCCAAACCAGTTTAGTGCTGATTTAGATTTCGCAGCATACGCGGGTTTCCGAAGGGATTATTATAAAGCAGTTGGGTTCGATAACCTTCTTGACAAAAGTAAATCTTTATGGATTTACAATCAAAAACCTTACATGGGCCTGATAATCAGTGTTTCAAGTTTTTAACCATTACAGATTTATTCTATAACAACTATAATGAATACCATTAACCTGGTAAATTTACTTTTTACATTGTAAAAGGAGTTCAGGTTACAGCAAACATTATAATTACTAACTTTGTAGTTCAATTGTAACCAAAAAATATATGACATTAGAGACCCTGGTACCGGTAAATGAAATGGATGGCCGACGACTCTATTATACTTTTATTGCAGGTGCCAGGAAAGTTATTGAACACCAGGTTGAGCTTAATAAAATCAATGTATTCCCTGTGAATGATGGTGATACCGGAACCAATCTGGCATCCACTATCAGGGCAGTTGTTGATTCACTTCACCCTCACAGGTCATATAAGATTACAGCTGACAGGATTGCCGAAACCACACTCGTTAATGCCCGTGGAAATTCCGGAATTATTTTTGCACAGTTCCTTTATGGAATGAGTACCGAAACCGGCAATTTTAAAACTATTACAATAAACCAGTTTGCTGAGAGTATCAAGAATTCTGTTCGCTACATCTATGAGGCAGTAGCTAATCCGGTTGAAGGAACGATGCTCACCGTAATCAAGGACTGGGCAAATTATATCTATGACAACAGGAACAGGATAACAGACTTTAACCAGCTTTTTATCAGTTCTTTCGACGTTCTGAACAGATCGCTGATAGCAACCAAATCAAAACTTGCAGTTCTGACAAAAGCAAATGTTGTTGATGCCGGAGCACGGGGTTTTGTGTTTTTTGTTGAAGGGATTATTGATTTTATTACAAACCGCAACCTTAAGGAACTTATCCATGTCAGAGCCGAGACTGCATTATTTGAAAAATTAGAAGAAGCAATTCCGGAAAAAGTTGATTTCAGATACTGTACAGAGGCGCTCATTAAAAACAGCTCAATCAATAACAAATCATTGCTGCAGATCCTTGAAAAATATGGTAACTCAATTGTTATTGCAGGTTCTGATAAAATGAGAAGGCTGCATTTGCATACAAATAATCCGGCCGGACTTTTCAGTGAACTCAGAAATACGGGTACTCTTGCCTTCCAGAAAGCCGACGATATGATCAGGCAGAGTCAGGTTGTCAATGACAGAAAATGGAAGATAGCATTAGTCACAGATTCAACCTGCGACCTTGCTCAGGACATAATCGATAATTATCAGATAAACATGCTGCCGATCAATATTAACTTCGGCGAGAATCATTATCTCGATAAGATTACCATTCAGACTGATCAGTTTTATACTCTTTTAAAAGAGAGTAAAGATTATCCTAAATCTTCACAGGTAAATGAAAAGAGCTTTATAAACTTATATTCTCATCTGGCTTCTCATTATGATTCAATAATAGCTATCCACTTAAGCGACAAGTTAAGCGGAACATTTAACAGCAGCCAGAAAGCTGCAAAAGCGATAAGCAAAGAATTCAACAAATCAATTTCTGTAATCAATTCTAAGAATATCTCAGGCGCCCTTGGACTCGTCATTCTAAGAACAGCACAGGCTATTGAAGCCGGATATTCCCATGACCAGGTGGTTCATATGGCAGAAAGGTGGACAAATAGTGCACATTTATTCGTTAGTGTCAGGACAATAAAATATCTTGTCAGGAGTGGACGGGTATCTATTGTAAGAGGATTATTAGCGCGGATACTTAATATTAATCCGATCGTTTCTATCGATGAAACAGGGAAAGCAATTCTTTTTGGTAAGACGTTCAGCCAGAAGGCAAATATGGTAAAAGTGATGAAACACATTACAAAAATTCATCATGGGAAAAAAATATGGAACTATATTGTTCTTCATGCAAATAATATTGATGCAGCCCAATGGTATTCATCCAGGATGGAAATATTGACCGATAAAAAGCCCGCCTTTGTTGTTAATATTTCTCCGGTTCTTGGAGCTCATGCAGGAACAGGAGCTGCAGCGGTGGCCCTTCTTTTTGACTAACACTCACTCCTATAACGATTTTCTCTCATATCTAAATTTGATTCCATTCTGAAAACCTTTAAAATAAATTTGCAAATGAAGATGTGCAAATCAAACTTTTTATGATACGAAGGAGCGGCTCTAAAGAGATTTTATACTGCCACTTCGCAATTGGCTTTTATGAATCATAATCCGTGGGGAAATTTTACACAGCTGATCTTTGTCTTAACTGGTTGAAAGAAATTCTTAAGTAATTAATTGTATAACTAATTTATTCGTTATACATTTATAAAAATTCCAGACTCAGCATTAATGATTTTAATATTATCTTCAAAACAATAGTTTTATTACAAATAATATAAAAGTTATGAAGAGGACTACCCTTATACTCATCCTACTTGTTTTCATTATTTCACTGCCCGGGCTGGCTCAGAACAAACCCGATAATTCTAAGATAGATATAATGCTCATCAGGGGAGATTTCAATAAAGCCATTGACACCTGCAATCAAATTCTAGCTACCGATACACTTAATTCTGAAGTTTTTTACAAACTGGGCCTTGCTTACCAGAACCTTTTATCGGATGATAAATCACTTGAGTGCTTTTTAAAGGCAGCAACCATCTCACCTGATAACAACAACTACAATTTTACTGTAGCAAAAAGCTATATTAACAAAGGAAAGACCAACCTGGCCAAACCACTTCTTCTGAAACTGTGCGCTACGGATTCTATGAACTGGCCATATGCCTATTATCTTACAAGCATATATATGCAGGAAGAGAAATATGATGAATCAATAAGAATATACTACCGGTTTTATAAACAGGATTATTTCAATTATATATTTGCGGATAAAATAGGTTTCGCATACTTGAAAAAAGGAGATTCAGATGGAGCAATTGATATGTTTAAGCGGTCATTAACACTCAATCCGAAAAACACTAATGCTATCAAAAACCTGGCATATCTTTATGCCCCAACCCGTGTTGATACTGCATTACAGTTACTGACTAAAGGAATCGAGATTGATCCCACAGACATGGACCTCTATGCACGACGGGCTGCTATCAATTTTACTATTTTTAATTATAAACCAGCGTTAAATGATTATTTGAAATTATTAAGTTCCGGAGATTCCTCTGTTCTAAACCTGAAGAGAACCGGAATAGGCTACGGCAAATTCAATCAGCCAAAAGAAGCAGTTATGTACCTGTTAAAAGCCTATTATAAGGATTCTACCGATTTGGATGTATTGAGTAACCTGGCCCAGAATTATTTCCAACTTAAAGAGATGAAGAATAGCGCCTATTACTATAGGTGTTTAATAAGTATATTAAGCCCCTTCGGCAACCAATTAGGCTTAAACTATCTTCTACTCGCTGAAGCATTGAAATCTGGCAACCAGTATGTTGAAGCAATTACCGCGTACCTTAAAAGCCAGGAATTCAGATCTGATATTAGGGTATATATGTTAATTGCAAATCTTTACGACGAAAAGCTAAAAGACACTCCTAAAGCAATCCGGTACTATGAGTTGTATCTTAATAAGATAAAAAACTCTAAGGATAAGTACGACGCTGATTATACAGAATCGGTAAGGAAACGCATTGAATCTCTGAAACAAACAAAACAGCCGGCAAAATAGCATCCGGCAATCTAAAAGCATAATTGAATTTTCAGTTTTATCTGAATTCTTTCAATAATTCATAAGTCTGGGATTATATTTGTTTTGTAACCCTAACTTTTATAATTTTATTATTGCTTAAAACGGTAAAATGAAAACATTTGGAAAATGGTTTTCGGGAATTCTCATAGTGCTCTTTTTTGTCTATATTGCCGGACCCAAACCATCTAAGCCTGATTTTACAATACATGAAATTAATCTCCCGGTCTCTCTGACTGATCTGGAGAATAATATAAATAAAAACGAAAATGAAGTGAAGGGGATCAAACCCGATAATCAGGCAAGGATAATATGGGCCGATTCTTCCAGGAAAGAAAAGACAAAGATTGCCTTTCTTTACCTTCATGGCTTCTCGGCAAGCCAGGCAGAAGGAGACCCAGTTCATAAAGATCTGGCAAAAAAATATAACGCTAATCTTTACCTTTCCAGATTGGCTGAGCACGGTATCGAAAAGGGTGACAGCACAATGATCAATCTCACAGCCGGATCATTCGAAGCTTCTGCTGAATATGCTCTCACTATCACGAAAAAGTTAGGTGACGAAGTTGTGGTTGTGGGAACTTCTGCAGGCGGGGCACTTGCACTCTTTCTGGCCTCCCGACATCCTGAAATCAAAGCAATTGTGCTCTTTTCACCATGCGTAAAGCTTTTTGACGGAACAGCGGTGATCCTTAATAAACCTTGGGGTTTGCAAATTGCCAGGCTGGTTTCAGGTGGACCTATGAAAAAATTTAAATCAGAGAGTAAGGCACATGCAAACTACTGGCAACTTAATTACCGCATTGAAGCATTGGTAGCTCTTCAGAATCTCATTTCAAATACAATGGAACCGGAAGTCTTCTCCAAAATAAAATGCCCTGTATTCCTCGGTTATTACTACAAGAATAAGACAGAGCAGGACAATACTGTTTCAATACCGGCTATGCTAAAAATGTTCGGTGAACTTGGTACTCCGCCAGGATTAAAACAAAAGGAATCCTTCCCGGAAGCAGGTGAACATGTGATCGCATCATACATCAGGTCAAAAGACTGGCAAAATGTTGAAAAAGAGACAGATAATTTTCTGTCTGATATTGTGAAGCTTTGAGAGAATAATTTTAAATATGAAAAGAAAGATTTCAACCCTTGGGTTTATTCTGATATCTCTTGCATTACTTGCTATCGGTTGCAGGAAGGCCGAAAAGCATTCTGATCCATTAACTGACGTGGAAGGGAATACTTATAAAACTGTAATAATAGGCAGCCAGGTATGGATGGCTGAGAATCTTAAAACCACCACATTCAGCGACGGAACAAATATTCCACTTACTATAGACGCTACTTCGTGGGGAAATTTAACAACCCCGGGTTATTGCTGGTATAATAATGATGCGGCATCATACAAAGACTCATATGGAGCATTATATAATTGTTATACGGTAAGTACCGGAAAACTTTGTCCGACAGGATGGCATGTTCCTGAAAAGGAGGAGTGGCAGGAACTGAGGCAGTTTCTGGGTGATTCGCTTCAGGCAGGGGGTAAATTAAAAGAAACAGGTATAGTCAATTGGCTTTCTCCTAACAAGGGAGCAGACAACAGCAGTGGCTTTACCGCCCTGGGAGCCGGATTCCGGTATTTTGAGGGTACTTTCGCTTCCATTTTATCTTTTACCTCTTTCTGGTCATCCACAACAACTTCCAATGATGATGAATGGTATACAGGCCTCTATTTCGCTGATGCATCTTTCACTATTGACCACAGAAATAAAAAACACGGATTTAGTGTCAGGTGCCTTAAAAATTAAAAATTCCTACAAATATCTGCATGAATTCAAATAAGTTTTCACTGAAATCGAGGTTTGGAAGTTTCAAATTTGCAATGAATGGATTAGTAGCGCTTTTTAAGAATGAGCATAATTCCAGAATTCATCTTCTTGCTGCAATTGTAACAATCATCATGGGAATAATCGTGAAACTGAATCATTACGAATGGTCCCTTCTGATAATTGTGATAGGTATTGTATTTCTTTCGGAACTGTTGAATTCATCAATTGAGTCATTAGCCGATCACATTAATCCTGAATGGAATGAACTGATAATGAGAGCAAAAGATTATAGTGCTGCGGCAGTGTTGATTTCAGCAATTGTAGCGATAGTTGTTGGCTGCCTGATATTTATTCCAAAACTACTTGCCTTAATATAAACACCAACCACGTTAAACTGATATGAAAATAAGAGACTGGCTATCAAATACAATAATTACCGGCTTAACGCGCGGTAAGTTAGTTTATGACGGACGAGTTGAAGCAATTCATAATTCAGGTGTTTTTAAAGGGAGGAATTCAATTTAGGTTTGTTCATTTGCCTGCGTCGAACTCGCAGAAACTATCGTGGATTTCAACACTATTAAAGTGGAAACAAATTAATTGAAGACAATCATCATCTGAAAATATTATATTTGTTATACGATAATTGTAATGATTTGAGAACAAACAAAAAAATAGCAGCATTCGTGTTCTTGCCAGTTTTTAGCTGGATTATATTTGCTGGTTTGATTCAATCCCGTCAAAATACTTTAATCTCTGAAAAAGCAACCACTCTCCTACCCAATGGGAAGAGTATTTCTGACCAGGAAAAAGTGAAATACATATATGTTGGAATGGAAAAGTGTGCTTCGGTGTGTCATAATAATGAACAAATGGGCTTCCAGTACGATATTATGAAAAGTGGCTCTCATTCAAATGCTTTTAAAATTCTTGTTTCAAATAAAGCAGCCCATTATGCGAAATATGCCAATCTAAAAGAAAAACCCCGGGAAAGTCTGGTCTGTTTAAAATGCCATGTAACAGGAGGAGACCTCGACTCATCATTTTTTGCATCAACATACAAGAAAGAGGATGGAGTAACTTGCGAAGCCTGCCACAAGGGAGCCTTCATTACAAAAGCCTTTATCCCAAAAGAAGCAGACTGTTTAAAATGCCATAACGGTTCCGCACATAAAATGCACAAGTTTAATTTTAAAAAGAATTGTGCAAAAATCGCTCATCCAAGGCCAGTAACTAAAACATAACGTATTCAGGCATAATATTTCTAAGTCGGAAACAAGGAATCATTCTGATAATTAGTGATTTGCGATATAAAATACCTCTGTTAAAAAAACTTAAATTAAGGGAAGTAGTGAGATGTAAGATTTTATACGGAGGGCTAAGCCGAACCAATAATCCGGATCATCAAAATAATCTATTTAATCTCCCCGTAGGCAACAATGGCATGCCCTTAACTTATACTCTTGGAAAGCAACCATATATTGAGGCAAGCATAGGGGTTACAAATATTTTTAAGATCTTCAGGTTTAATCTTATAAAAAGGATTACATATCTCAATCATCCGAATATATCAGATTTAGGAGTCCGTATTCAGTTCAGATTTGATATTTAAAAATGGAGGTCCACAAAATTTAATTCTCTAGCAGACCGAATGATATGTGTTGTCTGAATTTTTGTCAACGCTGAAGATATTATTAATAACATCAGTATACTTTTTGTACAGCACTTTTCTTTTTAATTTCAGAGTAGGGGATAATTCTCCTGTCTCTGCAGTCCATTCATCCGAAACCAGTCGAAATCGCTTGATTTTTTCATGGTCGCTCAGGTTCAGGTTCATTTCGCTTACTTCTTTCTGATATTGAGCAAAAACAAAGGGGTTATTAATAAGTTCTTCATTATCCCCGAATGAAATTTGGTTAATGGAAGCCCATTTATGAAGATACTCGAAATCGGGGGTGATGAGAGCTGAAGCAAATTTCTGATTTTCACCAATCACCATTACCTGATCAACAAATACCGACTCTTTTAGTCTGTTTTCAATCACCTGCGGAGCTATATACTTTCCACTTGATATTTTAAATATTTCTTTCTTACGATCGGTAATTTTCAGGTATTTACCATGAATGAATATCCCAATATCCCCGGTGTGAAACCACCCTTCCTTATCTATTGCTTCTTCAGTAAGCTTGAGTTCCTTATAATAGCCGAGCATCAGGTTAGGGCCCTTTGTAAGGATTTCCCCATCTTCGGCGATCTTCACCTGTACATCTTTTAATAATGGACCAACCGTTTCAAACATAATTTCCTTCGAACTAAGATTGTTTATAGAGACAACCGGAGAAGTTTCGGTAAGTCCATATCCTTCCAGAACATTCATCCTGGCGGCCCAAAAAATGCGGTTTAGTCTGGCTTGTAAAGGTGCACCGGCAGAAGAAATAATCTGTATTTTCCCTCCAAGAGCTTCTCTCCATTTATGAAAGACAAGTTTGTTCGCAATGGATAACTTCAACTCGTATAACCACCCGTTATCCCCATTTAATTCATAACGGAGTCCAATGTTTACGGCCCAAAAGAATATTTTTTTCTTAATACCCCTGAGTTCCTTTCCCTTGCTGATAATCCTGTCGTATATTCGTTCCAGCAGACGTGGTACAACTGCGATTATTTCAGGTTTAATTTCTTTCAGATTATCCATGATTGTACCTACATTTTCAGCATAATAGATGCTCACTCCCTTATATTGAAAATGGTAAGATAATGTACGTTCATATATATGGCTAAGCGGGAGAAACGACAATACTTTCGCTCCGGATCCTATGTGATGAATCCGACTTGATTCAATAAAATTTGAAACCAGATTTGAATGCATAAGCATCACCCCCTTGGGAAAACCAGTAGTTCCGGAGGTATAAATTATAGTAGCCAGATCAGAAGGTTCAACTGCAGTTTTAGCTTTCGCTAATTGTCCCTCCAGACTGGAAGCCATCTCTTTCCCAAGAGCTAAAATCCCTGTAAATGGTTTTGCTTCTGCAACTTTATCAAAGGTATAAATATCAGCTATCCCCGGAATTTGATCAATAATCGGTTTAATTTTTACATACAGGTTTTTGTCTGATATAAAGATTAGTTTAGGTTCAACATGGCCAAGAATATATGCATACTCCTCGCTGCTAATGGTTGGATAAATAGGAACACTTACTGCACCAATCTGACTTATTCCAAAGTCAGTAAAATTCCATTCAGGCCGGTTGTTTGAAATGATGGCGACCTTATCTCCCTTTTTTATTCCCATTGAGAGAAGAGCGTAACTAACCCAGTTGCAATAATCAATGTACTCCTTCACAGAATACCGTTTCCATTTACCTTCTTCCTTTCCTGCTAATACATCAGTTTTATCTGCAAATTGATTTTGCATCCTTGTCAGAAGGTCAAAAGTTCTCGTTGGCTCCATATTTAATTATGCTGGTTAGAGAAAAGACGAATATACAATATTATCGATGCTAAATTTCCGGAAGTGTTTTATATCTGGCTAAAAATCGGATCGCTGTCAGAGAATAAGGCTAAAAGCAGGCAGGGCCAGTGTCTATTCACAAATTAAATTAACTTTGATGATAATTGAAGACAATTTGGGATGTCAGCATGTAAAAAGATATCAATTTTAATCATCAATCTTGTCTCAACAGGTGTTCTTTTCTTGACATCCGGTATTATCGCTTATCCTCAAAATCTGCAGGCAACAGATTCTGTTAATGCAAAATCTGCATTTCCTTCAGCAACTAATCAAAATAATATAATCTATCATGAATCATCGGGTAATTTTTACAAAACAGATAGTATTTTCTACTTCAGGTCCCAAAAAGGATATTTCCCCTCATTACTTAACGACTTTGAAGAGCAAATTACGTCACCCTTTAAACTAAAGGCGAAACAATGGTTAATGACTGGAGCTGCAATTGGCATTACTGCTGCGTTAATTCATGTCGATAATGAGATTGACGATTGGGCACGCGTTCAGAAACAAAAACATAATTGGATAAATAAATCTTCTCCTGTTATAACCAGGTTTGGCAGCGATTGGGGCATTTATTCAGTTATAGCAACCGGGGTAATAAGCGCTGTTTGCAAAAATGAAAAGGGAGTTCAGACAAGTTTACTGGCAACACAGGCCATGATTACTTCAGGTGTCTGGGCTAACATCATAAAAATACTCACCGGCAGAGAGAGACCTATAGCAGACTATACTTTCAGTAAAACTGAAGGAGGTGCATGGTATGGACCATTTTCAGCCTGGGATCAGGACTTGGCTAAAAGAAAACCAATATCCGAATTTGATGCTTTTCCATCGGGACATGCTGCAACTGCATTTTCAATCGCAACAGTTTTTGCAACACAATACAAGGATATAAAAGCAATCCCGGTTATATGCTATTCAGCAGCTACATTGGTTGGAATATCAAGATTAACCGAGCATGAGCACTGGGCCTCTGATGTTTTTGTCGGAGGGATTTTGGGATATTTATGTGGCAGGCAAGTGGTAAATCATTATAATAAAACCCATCAGAATCCGGTCAATTCCTTGGTATCAAAATCAAAAAACAAAACAGAACTGACATTTATTCAGAATGATAATCAGGTTGGTTTATCCCTGAAATGGTAAACCATTCATTGAACAAAACCATACAATATTCGTTTTCCTGTAGATTGAATTATTAGCATTATTTAACATTTTGCTCAATTTTTCTTCAATTTCTTTTCCTTCTTTTGCACCGTCTATTCATTCAATATAATGAGTGACTAATTATTTATTAATTTTTGAACATGATGATTTTACAAAATATGAGACCTTTTATTTTAGTTCTAATAATTCAAATCTTCTTTTGTATTGCTGTTGATTCTCAAACAAAACCTCTATCAAAATCAAATACCTCAATTTCTGGCAAAGTATTTGATAAATCCACTAATGGACCGCTGGAGTATGCAACAATTACTTTAATAAGCAAACAATCAGGAAAGACAGTAACCGGAACTGTGGCTGATGCTAAAGGTGTATTCGGAATAACTAATATTCCATTTGACACTTACCAAATCAATATTGAATTTATTGGTTATGAAAAGTCAACATTGGATAACATAAGCCTGACAAGTGATAAGCATTCTGTGGCACTGGGAACAGTTTTCCTTTCTCCTTCAATGCAGAGTCTTCAAAGTGTGACAATAGTCGGAGATAAACCGGTTGTTGAAAACAAAATTGATAAGATTGTATATAATGTCTCAAATGACATTACCTCACAGGGTGGTGCAGCTATTGATGTACTAAAGAAAGTACCGCAGGTAACAGTTGATATAGACGGGAATGTAGAATTACAGGGTAATTCCAATATTCGTTTTCTGATCAACGGCAAACCTTCAAGTGTGTTCGGAAACAGTCTTGCTGATGCACTCGCATCTATTCCGGCCAGCCAGATTAAAAGTGTGGAGGCTATTACTAATCCCGGCGCCAAGTATGATTCACAGGGCACCGGCGGAATTATCAATATTATTCTTTATGACAATAAGATGCAGGGGATAAATGGTAATATCAATTTATCGGCAGGATCGAGATTGGAGAATGGCTCAATGAATCTGAACATAAGACATAATAATTTTGGAGTGAATGCTTTCTTTAGTGGTAATGCGGCATTAAAATCACAGTTGCCATATTCTCAGAACCGTTTTGCAACAGACACAGCCGCTAAAACAACTACTAACTTAATACAGACAAGCCGTACTGATTTTGAGAGAAATGGCTACCGGTCGGGTGTTGGTTTTGACTGGAATATTACAAAGAATGATATTCTTACAGGCTCTCTGGGCTACAATCAGTTTACTAACCGGAACAAGGGGCTTACTAATCAGGAAGAATTAATTACTGATATTTCATCCAATCCCGTATCTGATTTATATACTTTGCGTAATTCAGACAGTCGCTTCAGGATAGGGTCAATTGATTATAGCCTCGACTACAAAAAGAAGTTTAAAAAGGAGGGACAGGAGTTGGACATAGCATATAATGCCAGCAATGGGAAACCTAATAGTAATTACATTCAGTCGCAATCATATGTAGGACAAGCAATTCCCTTCTCAGGATCATCGAGCACCAACCCGGGTACAGATAATGAAATAAACATATCTGTCGATTATGCACACCCTGTAAATAAAAACATCTTAATAGAGACAGGTGCAAAGTTGGTTAACGAAGATATTACGAGTATAGCCGATGTTAGTGTTTTCGACCCTTCCACGGATCAGTATGTAAGTGATGCATTACAATCCTATCGGTTGAATTATACGATGAAGGTTTATGCGGGATATCTTTCCTCTAACTTCAAATTATTTAATTGGCTAAATGTTAAAGTAGGAGCTAGATATGAATATACTAATGTTAAGATTGATTTTCCAAATTCTTCTATACCTGCATATGGTACCTTTGTACCTTCGGTTGTTCTGTCGCATGATTTAAATAAAACCCAGTCACTGAAACTGGCATATGGCAAACGCATCGAACGCCCGGAATACAGAGAACTAAATCCATTTATTAATCTGAGTGATCCATATAATATTTCGACAGGTAATACATTATTAAAACCCGAAATTGGAAATAATTTTGAATTAGGCTACAGCAGCACATTTAAAAAGGGAGGGAATATCTATATATCTTTAATAGAACGGATAAACACTCAGGATGTTAAACAGGTGACCACATTTTACCCTACCTACCTTATAGGGGATTCAACTTATACAAATGTATCTGTTACAAACAATCAAAACATAGGGGTAGAATATAATACAGGTATTAATGTTTCCGGTTCCTATCCGATTACTACCAAATTAAACCTGCGTGGAAATCTTATGGTCAGTCAGCGTTATACTGTAAGTAGTATAGGAATCGGCAACCAATCAGCAGGATTAAGGGCCAGGTTAAACATGAATGCAACCTACCAGTTGAATAAAGATCTGGTGTTTGAGTTATTTGGTTTCTATAGTTCCCCGGTACAAAATATACAGGGCAGGAATCCACAGTTTTTCATTTACACTTTTGCTTTAAGAAAACTATTCTGGGATAAAAAAGCAAGCTTTGGATTTACCGCAACAAATCCATTTAACGAATATGTAAGACAATTATCCACTATTTCTACGGAAAGCTATACATCGACTAATATCAGACAGGTACCACTACGATCTTTCGGAATCAGTTTTATGTATAAATTTGGCAAGATGGAATTCAGTAAGAACAAAGAGGAGGATAATAATAATTTTATGAATGATACCTCTTCAAGAGCTAATTAATAACTTTAACAGGATTTCGGGTTGATTTGGGGATAACTGGTTTTATAAATAATCGTTATTTTAGCTTACAGGAGAGCATTCGATTTCAAAATGTCGTTCTATTAGCGCAGTAAATGAGTTAGCACAAATTGGTTATTGGATTTTTTTAATTGGCCTCACGCCGTAAATTATTAAACTCCATCATGATATGTGACATTTGTACATTTATCTGGATAATGCCTTCGCTCATTTTATTTCATGACCATTTTATCGTAACCTGATCATTTTCTCTCACCTTGACCAATTTCGTTTCCGGCCAATTTTATTAAAATTACTGCAAAATTTAATTATTCTAATAGATCTATTGCTGGCATAATTTTTGTTTAATTTAACTTAACCTAACCTAATCATTATGAAAAGCGTTATCAGGCAGGGATTGTTCGTAACCTTAATGAGTTCGTCGATCATATTAATCTCATGTGAAAAAAAAGATGCAAATGTTCGATCTGGTGATTCAGGAAATCTGGTAAATATAACTACTGAAGGTTATCAGCAAGAGATAATAGACTCCGCAAACAGATTCGCATTTGATCTATTCAAACCTGTGCTTGCCGATGCCAAGGGGACAGAGAATATAATGATTTCTCCATTCAGCATTACAAGTGCCCTTTCCATGACACTTAATGGTGCAGCAGGGGAGACTTTTGAGGCCATGAAAAAGACACTGGGACTGGAGGGAAAGACCCTTGTACAAATAAATAAAACATACCTTAAACTGATGACAGAAATGATACCGGTAGATAAAAGTGTTGTTTTGGATATAGCCAACTCGGTATGGGTAGATAAGCAACTTAATGTTAAACAGCCCTTTATCACAGATCTTCAAACATTTTATAAAGGCGAAGCTCGTGATATCGATGTCACAGATCCGGATGCAGTGAATATAGTCAACGACTGGATTGCCTTAAAAACTCAGGATAAGATCACAGAAATGTTGGATAAGTTTGATCCCGGCGCTGCTATGCTTCTGATCAATGCTGTCTATTTCTCTGGCAAGTGGAGATATAAGTTTGACAAAACAGATACTAAGGAAGAACCATTTTATGTTACTCCCTCAGACCCCAAAACAGTTCCAATGATGCATCAGATACATAACTTTAAAGCAGTTAGAAATAATTCCTTTACCATTGTTGATATTCCATACGGTCAGGGCAACTACACTATGGTAGTGGTTTTGCCTGACAAAAATATGACTAATTCTGATGTGGCTAATTCTCTCACCTTATCACTATGGCAGGAGTGGATGGGGTTGTTAGCCGATAATTCTGTATTTCTCAGCATACCTCGTTTCAAATATAATTATAAGAGACTTCTAAACAAGGATCTTATTGACCTCGGTATGAGTATAGCCTTTACAACTCAAGCCGATTTCAGCAACATTAGTGATCAGAGTCTGGTTATAACCAAAATACTTCATCAGTCTTTCATTGATACGAACGAAGAAGGCTAGAGGCTGCGAAGTCTTTGGCGGTGGCTGCCGGAGTGAATAGCATGTGTCCTGTTACTATTAATTTAAAATATCCCGATGGGACTAATATGCCGGCTGGTCATCCATTTCTTGAAGCCCGGGGAATTGTGAATTGGGATGAAGATAAATGCGTTACGGGGGAAATGGACTTAGTGACAGGAGATATTGTGATCGATAATTATGGCTGCAGACCAATTGTTTTTTGTTTTACTAAAGGAACGGACATCGTTCAAAATAATGGTATGACAAAGTCAATCGAAAATATAAGAGCAGGTGATACCATTTTATCCGTTAATCAGGAAACAATGAGAATTGAAACCGACGTTGTTAAACAAATTGATTCGGTTAGACATAAAGATATTGTTCATATTTCGTTTAGTGATTTGACTCAAAACAATAATACATTTGATCATCCGTATTATGTTAAAGATAAGGGTTGGTGTTCATATAAACCTTCGGAAACTCTTCAAAAATATAACCTGAAAACAAAACAACTTCAGATTGGTGACACCTGCTTTAAGTACAAGAACAATAAACTTATAGAAATCCAAATCAAAAATATATCTGAAAATTCTGGAGAGGTTATGACTTATAATATCAGCCGGCTCGAAAGAAATAAAACATATTTCGCCAACGGAATACTTGTTTCTAATGAAAATAATTAATCTATTAATATTTGCTCCCGCTAACTAGGACGTTATAATTAATTACCTATAATTGGTGGAATAATATGCAGATCCATTATCTTTGAATTAAAAGACTATAATCTCTTTTGACTTATTACGTTATTACTAATGAAAGCAAAGAGTGTTGTTAAAGACTTTCCTATCGTTTGTGTAGGTGGTTCAGCCGGGGGACTCGACGCCTATATCAGGTTACTACAGCATCTGCCGAACGATATGGGTGTTGCTATCGTCATCGTTAATCACTTGAGAACCGTAGCCACTCTCCTCCATGAGATTCTCCCCCGATATACTGATATGCCGGTTGAACTTATCACAGAAAGACTTGATATACAACCCAACCATGTGTTTATCATTCCTGAAAATCGTGACTTGCATATACTTGATGATGAGTTCCGGCTAAAACCTATATCAAAGCCAAGGGGATGGCCCGACGTGATTACTGTTTTTCTGCATTCGTTAACATCGAACTGGGAGGGAAAACTAATTGCAGTCATTGTTTCGGGATATGACGGTGATGGAGCAGATGCGCTTTGCGGTATAAAAGAAGCGGGTGGCATAACAATCGCTCAGAAGCCAGACACAGCAGCACAACCCGATATGCCAAAAAGTGCAATAGCAAGTGGATGTATAGATTATATTCTTTCACCTGAGAATATTGCCAAAGAAATTGTACGTATTGCTAATGTAAATATCACAAAGACAAAAAATAAAAGCGCAAGATAATTCGGTCGGCATAGTTAATTGCCTTCGCCGAGCTCGTCCCCTGCTTTGTGGGATCCCCGGTTGCCATACCTAGTTCGAGATGCCTGATTTCCATCATTTACAGTTTTAAACTATTATTTATTGATTTGAATTAACTGTTGGGTACTCCAGTTCTATCAGTTTTATTTTATCTTTCCCCTTTAAAATATCTGCACGCAGAAAAGGTAAAAATATGACAGCAATTATAATTGCTGCAATTCCTTCGGCTATAATAGTATCTGGTGCGCCGATATATTGTGATACTGTTCCAATTAATAATCCTCCCAGAGGCTGCATTCCAAAAAATGCCATTGCAAAAAAACTGATAACCCTTCCCCTCATTTCTGTTGAGACACTTGTTTGTATAATGGTGTTACTGACAGTTGATTGAGACATCATTCCAAAACCTGCCAATATTACAAAAATCAGCCAGTATACTGCTGTACGCTGCATCCAGGTGCCTATCAACGATACTGATTGCCCTGAAAAATACAACCTGTAATTGCGGCTGCGAAACGCCTTAAATGTATTTATATTCATTTACTAAGTTTACTTTGTAAAGTCACTTTATTATTTTCATTTATACAAATAATAGTAACTTTAAATTTCCTTCAGGATTTGTAAATACACAATCATTCCAGCCGAATTCGCAACCTGACTTTTGACTAAAAAATGCTGGCTCAATTTAAATATTTCAGTAAAAACCCGATAAAAATATGATTGAAGAGACACATGGTGTAGGAAAGTTTCTGGTTTACATGTCTCTTGCGTTGCTCGTATTTATTGTAGTTATTACATTTACTTTACGAACCCGATACCAATCATTTGATGAACAAAAGAAATTATTAGTAGATTTGATTATGACAATAAATTATAACTATGGATACTTGGACAAGGGTATTCTCTGTAACAAAAATCACAAAATCAGTTCATGAACATATTGATAAAGATAATAACCTCCAGCGACAGCTTTTGGAGCAAAATAGTCTGATGCACAAAACTTCAGGGCATATTAGCCTAGATATTTTATTAATTTAAAATATAATAAAATCAGAAAAAATAAAACAAATGATTTCCTTGTTATATAGAACTATTTTGTGTTAATATTAACATATAAATTGATGCTTACAAATATTAAAAATCAGAATTATGAAAAAGCCAGAAGTCAAATTGGAAGGAACAATGATCAGAGTGTCCTCGAATGGAATAAGGACTTGACGGAATAACTCAGATTATCCTTTGATTTATATGATTATTCAATCTCAAAATGGTTCACTCGATAATCGATTTATTTTTGATGGTATCAGAGTAACAGGTGGTATATTATGTGACAAATAAACTTTATAAAAGACTAAAACTGAATACCTGTTATCATATCCTAGACAAGCATTTAAATGAAAAGCGAAAAAGAAAAGATGATATCAGGAAAGCCTTACAGGGCTTTTGACGAAGAGTTATTGAAGGAAAGACAATATGTCAAAGAGCAAATTTTTGATTTTAATTCCTTTCGCCCAAATGAGATTGTAAAACGTAATAAAGTAATTAAAAAGATTCTTGGCAAGACCAAAAACACATTCTTTATTGAACCGCCATTCAGATGCGATTATGGTTACAATATAGAGATTGGAGAAAATTTCTATTCAAACTATAACTTAATTATTTTAGATTGTGCCAGAGTGAAAATCGGAGACAGCGTAATGATTGGACCAAATGTGAGCATTTATACTGCCGGACATCCTTTGCATTATGAGAAGAGAAATACGGAACTCGAATACGCATTCCCGATAAGTATCGGAAATAATGTCTGGATCGGAGGTAATGTGGTAATTAATCCCGGGATAACTATCGGAGATAATTCAGTGATTGGTGCAGGAAGCATTGTTACAAATGATATACCAGTTAATGTGATTGCTGTTGGAAATCCATGTAAAGTTTTGAGAGAATTAACTGAAGATGATAAGTTGTATTATTATAAAAAACTGAAATTTTAATTACCACTCCCATTGACAGGAATATTTATTTTATTTCTATTTATAACCCACAATACAAGTTAAAAAACCATCAGCCTTAAGAACTCCGTAATCATATTTAAAATCGCCATCTTCTTATGCCCTGTCTTTTAATCTTTAGTAACTTTGAAGGTATATTTCTTTTAATAAAAAAACAGGTATTATGAAACGTCGTGATTTTATCAAAACAACAGCCGTTATAGCTCCTGCGATGAGTCTGTTTCCTGCTGATCTATCCTTAATTACAAGAGAATCCGTTGAAGGAAAATTAGAAAAGAGATCTTTGGGCAAGACAGGAGAGATGTTGTCTGTGCTTGGATTCGGATGAATCGTTGTGATGAATGTAACTCCAGAAGAGGCGTCTTCTTCTGTTAAGCTGGCAATTGATGCCGGTGTAAATTATTTTGATATTTCACCTTCATATGGTGATGCGGAGATTAAACTGGGAAATGCTTTGGAGCCGTACCGAAAAAATGTTTTCCTTTCCTGTAAAACTGATGGCCGCAATAAAGAAGGTTCCCGGAAAGAACTGGAGCAATCTCTTAAAAACCTGCGTACTGATCATTTCGATCTTTACCAGCTGCATGCAGTTACTAATCTTGATGATGTCAGGACCATTCTTGGAAAAGGAGGGGCTATTGAAACATGTCTTGAAGCCAGGAATGAGGGTAAGATCCGCTTCATTGGATTTTCGGCTCATTCTGTGGAAGCTGCAACGGCTTTAATGAACGGATTTGATTTCGATACCATTATGTTCCCTTTTAATCTCTTCACATGGTATGCCGGAAATTTTGGTCCCCAGGTTCTTGCCTTAGCCCGGGAAAAGAAAATGGGTATAATAGCTTTAAAGTCAATGGCAAAAGGTACATGGCCACACAGCACTGACCGTTCAAAATATCAAAAATGCTGGTATGAACCATTAACAAATGAGGAAGACATTCTGACCGGATTACGTTTTACTTTATCACATCCGATTGCCAGCGCTATACCTCCCGGAGAACTTGAACTGTTCGCAACAGCTCTGAAGTTGAGAGATCAGATTAAACCGCTGAAAAACGAAGAGGTGGAAATAATTAAAGCTAAAGCTCTTAACGGGAATCCAATATTTAAATACCCATCTCCGGTGCCGGGTTAGCCGACATTAAAAGTATAATAGACTGTTAAACCGAATATTAAATAGTTACATTTTGATGTTTACTTAACCACACAAAACGGGATTCCCTGTAATTGATCAAACCAAAAGAAGTACAAGGATAATTATTAGAATAAGGGCACCGCCGCTAATCCAAATGGTCCCGCTATGTCTTCTCCCAACTTCAACTTGTTTTGTTGTCTTGAGATTTTTCGCTGAATTATTACTTTCTTTATTCAAAAGATTCGTCTTAGCCAGATTATCTATTTCAGCACGTCTGGTCAAGCGACTTAATTCCTCATTTGATAATTTGTTTTCTTTAGTGTTCGAAACCGCTGGTTTTTCAGATTCCTTTTTTGGATCATTCAAACCTGCAAATGCTGTAGTGCTTAATAAAAACAGGATTAAAAAGCCAAGTAACAGATTTTTTTTCATAACAAAAATTTTTAGTAATTAGTTAAAATTCAGATTCAAAGTTACAAGGTAGAGAGACTTAGATTGTTACATAATTATTTAAATTAATTATATAATTCTTACATACAGTACAAAACAAAAAATCGTACATATTATTTAGCATTTAGACTGCTTTGCGAGGCGGAACATTCTAATTTTTCTCAAAAATAAATGGGTGAAATTTATTCTGAAAAGTATGGTTTCTAAACCTGATATTTTATATTGTTCCGTCACGTGAGGTAATACCTGTCTCATACATTTTTTTGTTGTTTAATTGTAAATTCCGGTGATATTGATAACCCTATTCCGCTTTTGGGTGAGGAGTCTGTTTGTATCCAGATTACTTTAACCTTTTTACATTGATATTGAAACGTTTATATTTCGTATTCAAGTGTTCACTTTGATCCGGATTTTACTCAAATGTGTGAATGATGTAACTTATTCCAAAAATTATGTAATGGTTCAGGAAATAGAGATAAATACCTTTATCAAAGTAATAGTTTGCTCACAAAGCCAACATTAATAAGATTGAATAAAATTTCCAATCAGCATAACATTAAACAAATAAACTTACAATCATGGGAAATTTACTTTACATCGTGGCAGTAATTTTGATTATTGCCTGGGCAATCGGTTTTTTTGCCTACAGTGCCGGCGGCATTGTGCATATACTTCTTGTTATAGCAATTATCGCAATAATCATCAGACTTCTTCAAGGCAGGAGAGCACTCTAAATCAATAATAATTTAAAAAAATTATTATGAAATATTTGCGATTTGTTTAATGGCAACATGCTTGTCATTAACAATACCTAAGCTTCAATTGTAAATATGAAACAAAGTTATACCTGGCCAAATGGGGTACATTATATAAGGCTTAATTCTGAAATCAGTGTGAGCTCAGTCATAATGTTAAAGAGTAAGTTGAAATAAGACTGAGTATAAAATATTATTAAGTTATATGTTCAAAAAAACGAGTACTAAAGTGAAAAATTAATCGCGTCCTCGCTGTCCTTCATGGAAATATCTATTGTTTAAATTCGACAAAATCAATGATTTATATTCCATCTTTGGTATTTGCTATTCACGTATCTTTGCTGCAATATTTAGTGATAAGGAATATAAATGAAGGATTTGCATGATGGGCATACCAAATGCCTTCTTGTACAAACAAAATTTTCAGGATTTAGTTTCTGGAATTATCAGGAAGTTTGTTACATGGTTGGAGCAAAATACCCGGCTTCCTCTCTTGGATTGCTGACAGTTGCTGCACTCCTTCCCCAGCATTGGATATTCAGGTTAATTGATGAGAACGTTGAACCTTTGCTGAATGACCATTTGAAATGGGCCGATATTGTCTTTACAGGGGGAATGCTTCCTCAACAGAAAAGCATGCTCAATTTCATTAAGCGGGTGCATGATCTCGATCGTATTGTTGTGGTTGGTGGTCCTGATCCGACTTCACAGCCAGATGTTTACCTTGAGGCCGACTTTTTAGTCTTGGGAGAAGGAGAGGTTACCATTCCCATGTTCTTAAATGATTTGCAGAAGGGGGCAAAAAGCGGGAGATATTTTTCTGAGGAAAAGGCCAATATGTTGAATGCTGTTGTTCCCAGATATGATCTGATCAATTTCCGGAATTATCTTATGATCGGACTTCAATTTAGCAGGGGTTGTCCTTTTAATTGCGAATTCTGCGATATCATTGAACTATATGGCCGAATACCCAGGTTTAAGTCAAACGAACAGGTGATCAAAGAACTCCAATCCCTTTACGATTTAGGTTACCGTGGGCATATTGACATAGTCGATGATAACTTCATTGGTAATAAAAAGAAGGCTAAGGACCTCTTGCGTGAATTAAAAACATGGACTAAGAACCATCGATATCCATTTTATTTTTCTACTGAAGCTTCTCTTAACCTAGCCGATGATGATGAATTGCTTCAGTTAATGAAAGATGTTGATTTCAGATATGTGTTTCTTGGTATCGAAACACCCGAAAATGACACGCTGATATTGAACAAGAAAACCCAAAATGTAAATAAACCAATCGAAAATGCTGTTGAGAAACTCTTATCGTATGGCATTGTGAGTAATGGAGGATATATTATTGGTTTCGACAGCGAGAGCAAACAGATTGCTGATAATATGATCGATTCCATCCAGAAATCGGGAATCTGTATGGCAATGATCGGTTTGCTTTATGCACTGCCAAATACTCAATTAACTCGCCGGCTTGCATCTGAATGCAGGTTGTTTCAACATGCATCGCGATCAATTGGTGAAAACGATATTGACCAGACGACGAGTGGTCTGAACTTTATTACATTAATTTCACGTACCGAAATTCTTAAGAATTTTATTCGGGTTATTAATGTAATTTACGAACCTTCGAATTATTATAAGCGAGTTGTTTTTACTAGTTTGAATATCAGGCCCCATTATAAAAATACTCCAAATTTCAAGACAAGGCTTATTTATCTGCGTTCATTCCTAAGGGTCTGTAATAGGGTAGGTTTTAACTCAGCAACCGGATTCTATTATTGGAAGATGTTTTTTACAGTGATCTTCAGAAATCCAAAAGGAATTGAAACGGCAGTAAACTTAGCTGCAATGTTCATTCACTTCCAAAAACAGAAGGAGTATGGTATTTCACTTATGAAACACATGATTGGTGAATTAGAAAAAACCGGAGAAAAAGCTTACTATGCAAAGATGATGGAAAATAATCAGAGACCTGATTAAGATTGAAAATAAATGATTTTTTCTGTAAATGTCAAGTCGGCAACTGTATAATGTGTGCAAGTAGGTAAGCAAAACCAATTATCAACATATTAATTCTCAATTCCCCTAACATCAATAATTATTGTATAATACAGTATATCAATTACATACGGCCTAACATAATGAATTGTTAAAATCTCCCAATTTA
Organism: Bacteroidales bacterium; assembly: GCA_003141415.1. GTDB lineage: Bacteria > Bacteroidota > Bacteroidia > Bacteroidales > VadinHA17 > LD21. The sequence continues at coordinate 7,697 of PLLX01000182.1, read as the reverse complement.
CCAGAATATATTTAACTTTCGTAGATATTGTATTGATAATGCAATTATCGAAAATTGAATAAAGACATGGATAAGTAATTTGATAAACTCTCTAGACAAGTAGCTGAAAGAGCTAGATTTCTCGCTCTTTTTGATTAAATTTGTTGGTATCACTTCCTTTTTATGTAATTCCAATAGGTGGGGTCTCATTATATAAACCGGCGTTTAGAATGAAAGCGGTAGAAAAAAGTAAAACCTGTCAGGTATGAAAATTAAACTCGGTTTTGTATTACTACTTACGCAAGTTTTTTTACAACTCAATGGACAGGACCATTTCTTCAGGCAATATGGTTCATCAGATGGATTGGGAAACTCCTTCATTTATTCAATAAGTCAGGGGAAAGACGGGTATTTGTGGATTGGTACAGCTGAAGGTCTCTACAGATTTAATGGATTTGAATTTCAACACTTTACTGACAAAGATAGTCTGGCAGAAAATTTCATTACCACTATTTACAAAGATTTTTCCGGAGGATTATGGCTGGGCCATATGAACGGGGGAATCACTCATGTAAGGGATAACCGGTTTAATATACTTAAAGATACATCAGCGTTCAACTCTGCTATTACATCAGTTACAGAAACTGATACAGGAACAATCTGGTTTTCAACTCAAAATGGAAGTCTTATTGTTTTGAACACAAATAAAAAAATAGTCCGGGTTTCAACCCCATTGGATAATGAACTGATTTTCAAGATCCAGTATATTTCCGGTAATTTATTCCTTGTGGGAACTCAGGAAAATCTTTATGTTATGGAATATCAAAAGGATTCCGGCTCAATGACAGTAAGAATAAGAATCAATAATTATCCATCATCAAAGGTGGTTGAAATTATAGAAGAGAAGGAAGGAGAATATTTGATTTTTTCCAGGGATAAAGGTATCTTTAAGTTATCATTTAAATCGTCAAACCTGACTTTCAATCTTACTGAGATAAGTGCAGACAAGAATGGTGATCTTGACAATATCCAGGGAGGTCTTATAGTAAATAAGAATGAGCTTTGGATAAATACAATGGGAAAAGGGATCATTAAATACCTGATAGATAATAAATCTGATAAGTTATCCTTCCAAGGATACATAAATACTGAGAATGGATTGATTTCGAATGATGTAAAGTGCCTATTTGAAGACAGTGAAGGTAACATATGGCTGGGCATGTATGGAGAAGGACTTCTCAGATTGGTCGATGATAATATTAAATTTCTTTCTTATTCGAACAGAATCGGATCTAACCACATTTACTCATTATCAAAAGATAGAAATAATATATGGCTCGCAAGTGATAAATCCATTACAAAAGTTATTTCAGAAGATGGCAAGATGAGTAAATCTTATTCTTTCCCTGCCGCGCTATCCGGCTCCAGGCTAAATTCAATTTACTGTTCGCATGACGGATTGATATATCTTGGCTTTGAAAAAGAGGGAGTCTTTACTTTTGATCCAGTCCATGAGAAATTCACAAAGATATATTTATCGAATGATGATCTCGAGAATTCAATTAATCACATAACAGGTAAAGGGAGTACTATATGGATAAGTACTAAGAAAGGAGCATGCAAACTAAACACAATTACAGGTACCAGGAAATGGTTCAATATACATAATGGTTTGCCTCATAATAATATACAACAACTCTTTATAGATTCAATTGGCAGAGTACTAGTTGGAACAATCTGCAGTATTATTTACTACATTGATCCGGATGACAATGTTTGTACTCTTGACCTCACGAATTCTTTGGGACTTAACTCGGTAATATCATTTGCGGAAGATAACGTCGGATCGCTTTGGGTTGCAACCCAGGGTAATGGTGTTTACAGATTTAAAGATAATAGCAACCTGAATTATAAACACGCTTCGGGATTATTCTCAGATTATTGTTATAGTATGGCTTTTGATAGAAGTCATAAAATATTGATCGGTCACAAAGGTGGCTTTTCCCGGATAGATATCGAAACCAACAGGATAAGAAATTATACTCGTTATGAAGGGATTAAAAGTTCAACTGATTTCTATCCCAATGCGGTTTTGATTGACCTCCGGAATAATATCTGGTTCGGAACATCAGAAGGAATAGTAAAATTTCTGCCTCAGATTAGTATAAATAGGAAGGAACCTCCTGTTCTTCACATTGATGCAGTCTATATCAATAAAGCGAAAGTCAGCTTCCATGATGTTTTAACACTCAAACCCGGGAATTATGAGATTGAAATTGCATATATAGGGATTAATTTCAGTAATCCTGAAATGATCAATTACCAAACATTTTTAAAAGGTTATAGCATTAACTGGTCGGATCTGTCGACTACGAGGAAAGTCACCTATGAAAAAGTAGGCCATGGTGAATATACTTTTGAACTTAAGGCATTCAATGAAGATGATATATCAAATACAGAACCGTTAACCTTTAAAATCAGAATTAAAAAACCATTTTACCTTACAGTCTGGTTCTATTTAACAATAGTTACCATTTTGGTTTTCTCTCTATATCAGTATATAAGAATAAGAGAGAGAAGTATGAAGACAACCCAGGAACGGCTGTTAAAGAATCTTGATGAAAAGACTAAAGAAATAATCGTTAAAGAGGAAATCATAAAGGAGAGAAAAAAGGCGGAAAAGGAACTGGTAGCTGCAAAAGAAAAAGCAGAGCTGTCGGATAAACTTAAAAGCTCATTTCTTACAAATATGTCGCACGAGATAAGGACTCCAATGAATGCAATAGTTGGATTATCTGAGCTCCTAAAGGACAGCGGCTATTCTGAGGAAGAAAGAACCGGATTTGTAAACCTGATAGTCTCAAACTCTAATAGCCTGTTAGGACTTATTGATGATATTCTTGATATTTCAAAAATTGAATCCAACCAAATGAATATCAACTTCAGGAATTGTCAGGTTTATCCCCTTCTAAATGAACTTTATCTGAGATTTACTGAGGAAATAAAGTCCAGAGAAAAATCTCATTTGGATTTTCGTCTTTCTGTGGATATTAAGGATAATGATCTGACTTTTGAGGCTGATGGTTTTCGTCTCAAGCAGGCCCTCAGCAAACTCCTTGATAATGCTATTAAATTTACCGATTACGGGCATATATTATTAGGATGCAATTTGCAAGAAGATAGGATATTATTTTTTGTGGAGGATACTGGTATAGGTTTATCTGAAGACAATAAGGAAATTATATTCGAATTGTTCAGAAAAGTGGAAGATAATAAACTGCGATTATACAGGGGTACAGGATTAGGCCTTTCCATTTCGCAGAATCTTGTAAAGCTTATGGGAGGTGAAATAAAAGTAGAATCAGAAATAAATAAAGGATCACGATTTTATTTCTCACTTCCTCTTAAAAAGACCAGCAGCGCAATTGAGCCTGTAGCAGTAATTGCCAATCATGACCACCCAAAACCAACATGGTCAGGGAGGAATATTCTTGTGGTCGAGGATGACACTTCTAATTTTATGCTGATGTACGAAATTCTTAAATCGTATGGGGCTAATATATTGCATGCAGAGAATGGTCTTGAAGCGTTGAATATGTTATCCTCAGACAAGAAACCTGACATAATTATAATGGATATCAAATTGCCAGGGATTGATGGATATGAAACTACAAGACTTATAAGGGAGAAAAATAAGGAAATACCGATAGTTGCAAATACGGCTTATGCGATGGAAGCAGATCGTGAAAAAGCAATTGAAGCCGGATGCAATGATTACATTTCAAAGCCAACAGATAGAAAGCTTTTAATCAATCTAATAAGTAAATATCTTAGATAAGATACGGATAATACATGCTCTGTGGATAGATCATCCCTTCGGCTGTAAACCATATCCCACAAACTACATAAGCAAAAGCAATTATAATTTTAATCTTTTAACGAGTTACTCTCTTAAGTACCATATAACCCCATACTGAGGGACTAGACAGTTTAAAATTTGCCCTCTAACACTGAACGTATTTTTTTAAAAGTCTGGTAAATCAAAATACATAATAAAAAAATGAGTGAATGATAATGTCCCATTTTATATACTTGTAATATTAGGGGTAAGATAGACGCTGAATTTTTGTAAATATTTGGCAATTGAAGATTGTGTGGCTGAATCTGCCTTCTCATTGACAACCCTAATCGTTCGCTTGTTGTGAGATAGTTACAATACATTCATCCAAAATATAATTAATTAAAAATTGGAATAATAATTCCTACTGTTTTAAATTAGTTAATAGTCTTACTTAATTGAGTTATACTTCTAAATTTTGATATTCGGAGGGTTTTTAATATATTGCATTTAATAATGGGGGAAATCAATATTTTTGTTTGAAGAGATGAAAACAGGTGAAATTCATATTTTACCTACTTGCAACATTCCAGAGTTTCTTTTAAGTCCTGAGGGAATTATTAAGATAAAAGGACGGGGATTGTTTGGGAATAATACTGAAGTTACTGGACAAATATTGAATTGGATTGATGAATACCTTAGAAATCCTGCAGAAATCACAAATGTCATTCTTGCATTTGAATATCTAAACAGCAGTAGTACAACAATTTTAGTTTCTATTCTCAGGAAACTTTCACGAGTTATTCTGCAATCGGAAAAGCTCGTCATTCAATGGTATTATGAAGAAGACGATGAGGATATATTAGAGCGGGGGGAATATATTTCATCGACTTTTGATATCCCCATTAAATTTATCTTGACTAATCATATTGATGATCTTTAATCAAAATTTTATGATCATTTGGGGGGGTGTTTAGTTATTAAAACAAAAATAGCTTTATTCAATTAATTGGTTAAGAATGTAAGACCTCGGTGATCAAGTAGCATAATACCATGCTTTACATGAGAGGTGGTTTACTTCATGTGCAGAAAGATAAACCAATGGGAGTGCCAGAAATAATTGATAAATAAAAACGAATGATTTAAAGCAGGTAATCATCTGAATATCTGACGTTAAAAAAGATATTATTAGATTTCAGGAATTCCGCAAATGGATTACAGTAATATTATGAAAAATTCATTGAAATATTCTCAAATATATGCGGGAATGGGGAATTAAAATTATCAGACTATCCTAATAAGGCTAATATATACACCTAAGGCCGAAGAAAAAAAAGTCCCTTTTTCAAGCATATCATCATCATCATCTTTGTAGTACCAATTAATTATGAGCTTTTTCTTATTATTCTTGAGATGAATATGTATTATTTTATGAATTGTATCAAGTAAGTGTTTAGTACCTTCACTGTTAATATATTCAAGACAAATTTCAAGGCAGGTAATATCAGCTGGGTTAAAAAAATATTCACTTATCCATTCATCTAACTGGTTAAAGAAGTTTATGGGATTATCAGGAATTAGCCTACCTGTTATTTTAATAATCCCTTTCGGGTCAAGAATGACCTCTGGTGTGCTTCTTGTCGGAGATAATATTTTCTGAATTTCAGACAAAATCTTATCATTTATAGAAAATAGCTTACTGACTCATTCAATAAAGGTTATAGAAACCGTTACTATTAATTATTTTCCCCCATGTATTCTGTCTTGCTTTTCCCTGTTGGAAGAAATATTATCTTTGTTCTCTTTAGCGTGATTTTTGTTTCCAGATTCATATTTTTGCTTAATGGCTTTGTTGTTCATAATAATAAAATGATAAGCATATTCTCAAAGTTACAATTTTCTATAATATGAAATTGTTTTTCAACAGGATATAATTACGAACGACTTTGATACCCAAAAAATCAGTTACTTTTTTTTAACTAAAAGCTGGTACATATCAAGAAGCTCGTTGCGTTAATACCCTGTGCTATGGGTAAAAGAATGTACCTCCTAAAGGTCAATTGTCCTGATAATCAAAGAACTCAAAAAGAAAGGCAACAAATTGATGTGAAAGTCAAAGGCTGCAATATAATCCTCTTGGACAGACGAAAACAGGTAGTGTTGCCTTATGAAAATATCTTTATAAATAACTGTAAAATTATTTTTTAACGCTTTAATTATATTAAATTATAGTGCTATAATAATTTTAAGCAACTCCTGTTTTGTTTTTCCAAGTTTATAACCCAGCATTTCAATCATTTCTTTTTCCTTACCTTCACTGAAGGATAAATCTTTATCAGAAAGGCTTTCATATTTCTGTTTGAGTTTTTCTTTCTTAATGTTCCAATATCCAGTTACCTTGGTATTCATGTTGTCTGACTTTAATATGTATTGGCTATGAAAGATAGTTTAAACTTATTTCATTAGAATTAGACGATTTATTAACTTATTAACATTTACCCTTTACAAATTAACAGTCAGTGCAAAAGCCAGACGTCTTGACCGCATTTGGCCGGTCAGATTACACTTAACATACAGAACTAAATAAAAGCATTTAACTCCATTAAAAAATGGTCAATTTATTCCAGACAACAATGGTCATAGTCACTGGCTTTTCCATTTATCACTGTCCTTGCCACTTTAACGGATGAATAATTATTCACTCATTGCATAGTCAACAATTCTTAAATAGCAGACCCGGCACCCGAGTTTTCATTTATATTATTGGCTGTATTGATAGCATCATAAAAATGGTCTGTATTTATAGTATTTCAGCTATTTGTCTTCTTTATAATCAGGATCCATATCTGGGGTTCTCAATCCTGCCACTTCATCTGCCATTAGTATAAAAACATTCCAGCACAATCCTTTGGTAGATGGCCACCAGCTATCTGTTGTGGTCCATTTTGTAGGAGTAAATTCTTTACTGAATGGCCATTGGGGATTAAGGTAAATCTCTGCCCACACCCTGTTTTCCATCAACATGGTTGCTTTTTTCCATCCGTGTTTTAATCCTACCACATAAGCGCAATACTCAGCCCTGAACCAACTGCCGCCATTATAATAAAACCCATCACTTTTCCCGTTGCTATAATTTTCTTCACCAAATTTTTCAAAAGGCTGATAATCTCCACTGAGATAGGCAAATCCTTTTGCATCATTTGTTAACCTTATGCAGATGGGTGCAGTAGTACCATATTCCGGGTGAGGTGAGTCGGGTACTTTATTTAGAACGGGTATTTGATCCAAATGATTTATTACCATTTCATCTGTTAGTATTGGCCTGTTGAATAACCATAAAGAAAAGAATTCCGGTTCCAGGTCAGTAAGGGAAATGATGTCGGGAAAATTCCGGTCGAACAGTAAATGTTTTCTTTTTGTATCGTAAAAATTTCGATATTCTTTTTCAGCCTTTTGGATATACGCTTCGGAAATATCAAAACCCAATTCTTTTATTGTTCTTAAAGCGATGGCCAGCATGCCCTGGTTAACACCCAGCCGGTCTGTTTTAGGATTAAAATCAACAATATCTACCTGGCTCAAAGAAAAATGTGCTCTGCATTTTCCGTCTCTGCCGGCATCAAATTCATTCAATACATAATCAACTGATTTTTTAATTTTTTCCTGCGGAAGTGTAATGCCGAAACGTCGTTTGTTCATCATTGCCCAGATCAGCCATTCGATAGTGGCTTCGTTGTCTTTTGCCTCGACCGACCCCATAAGCGGTGTGATAATAGTGCCAATACCGCCTTTGGGCGTTTGTGTTTTGCCCCATTTTTCCCAGATGGCAAGGTTCAACTCTTTATTGTAAGATGCTACAGTAGAAAAAAAAGAATCCCTG
>PLLX01000147.1 GCA_003141415.1 Bacteroidales bacterium | reverse complement strand
TATCATACAAAGACTCTTGACACCAAAATTTTACGCGGAGGGTATGACATGATAGTGCCGTATACAATTACCTCAACCGGTAGTCTGAATACCGATCAGGCAAAAAAAATAACAGGCAGCCTGGTTTATAGTTATCAGTATACAGGTAATAATTCGGCAATAAGTTACCAGATTGAACCCGGAATAACCTATCGTCCGATTAACAACCTGAAGATAGGAGTGACTACGAATTATATAAATAATCATGACAGACTGCAATATATAACCACAAGCTACAATGTGCCCGGCAACAGGTACATCCTCGGGACAATTAATCAGAAAACTCTGGGGATGACTTTCAGAGTTGATCTGAACCTTACTCCGGAGTTTTCAATTCAATACTATGGAAGCCCGTTTGTCTCAATCGGTAAATATTCACAATTAAAGTATGTTACAAATCCTCGGGCAGGAGTATATAATGACAGATTCGAGATTTATCAGGATCCGGTACTTTCAGAAGGTATTTATCAGTTATATGATTATAATAATGGACCGAGGATTGATTATTCAGTTGCCAATCCTGATTTTAACTTTCATCAGTTCCGGTCCAATCTTGTCGCTAAATGGGAGTATCGCCTGGGATCTTTCATCTATTTTGTATGGTCATCGGAGCGGACTGAAAATACCAATGAATCAAATGCATCCGTTGGGCAGTCTTATAAACAGATAAGGAGCATATTCCCAAATAATATTTTTCTTATTAAATTGAATTATTGGTTCTCACTTTAAAAATATGAACATCATTTTCAGGCCAATTGAAGAAAAAGATAATAAGGAGATTGCAGATCTTATCCGGACGGTCTTCAGGGAATTTGATATTCATAGACCAGGTACGGTTTATTTTGATCCGACTACCGATAATCTTTATGAACTTTTCAGGACCCCTGGGTCAGAATACTGGATAGCAGAGGAGGACAGCGTTATTATAGGTGGTTGCGGGGTTTATCCAACACCGGGATTGCCTGAAGGATGTGCTGAACTGGTTAAGTTTTATCTTTCAGCATCTCAAAGAGGCAAAGGGACAGGCTGGCAGCTGATGGAAAAAACCTTTAGCTCAGCAAAAAGAATCGGATACAGGCAGTTATATCTTGAATCACTTCCGGAGTTAAGTAAGGCCATAAGTTTATATGAGAAGGCTGAATTTAAATTTATCTCCGGCCCCATGGGTAAATCAGGCCATTTCGGCTGTAAGATCTGGATGCTGAAAGATTTGTGAAACTAGAAATCAGTTGAAGCATTTCCAAGTATCCTGAAATTATATGTAACCATAAAGATCGGTTGGCCAAAAATTGACATCTGGTAACCTTCCACAACTCCGTTCTCGTTTTTGAAAAAGATTGAGTACGGGTTCTTCCTGCCGAGTGCGTTATAAACGGTAAATGTAAATGAGGAATGATTTAGTTTCTTTGCTTTCAGGTTACCGTTTATTGTTGCTGCAAAATCAAGTCGCATATAATCGGGAATACGGAATTCGTTTCTTTCTGAATAAAATACCCGGTCTACATTTAGAAAATTATAGTATGCCACCGGATATGTTATTGGTCTTCCTGTGTTGTAAACAAAATTAGTTGTAAAATTCAGTCTTCTGAAAAACTTCATGTTGGCAACAAATTTAAGATCATGGGGTTTATCATAGTTAGCAGGAAAATAATTTCCATTGTTTACTTTCTCTTCTTCAAATTGACCATCTACTTTCAATAAGACCCTCGAATAGGTGTAGCTTACCCACCCCGTAAGCATCCCAAGCTGCTTTTTAATCATGAATTCTACTCCGTATGCTTTCCCGTTTCCATTTAAGATATCAGTTTCGAGATGATCATTCATCAGCAGTTCCGCCCCTCCCTTATAATCAAGAATATTTTTAAGTATTTTATAATAACCTTCCACTGATATTTCAAGAGCCTTATTATTCAGATTTTTATAAACTCCAAGTGAAAACTGATCTCCTCTCTGTGGCTTTATATAATTATCGCTAAGCTTCCAGATATCGGTAGGTGTCATAGAGGTCGTATTTGAGATCATATTCAGATACTGGTAATTCCTCTGGATCCCTGCTTTTACTGATAGATCGGGATCGATGACAAACCTTAAAGAAAACCTGAACTCAAGGCCTGGGTACGTCTTTATAATTTTACCGCTTCCAAAATGAATTGTATCAATGATATTGTCCAGGCTTCTCGGACCATCCGGATTATACTCCAGTTGAGTCTTGGGGCCGAATTCAGTAAAGAGTGTGAATCGCAACCCTCCCGATAATAGTAACCTTGGCGATACTTCAAATTCATCGCTGGCATAAACGGCCGGTTCCAGCGCTCTCTCGCTTTCAAGTTGTTTAGGTACTATATCAGAATATATTCCGAACGGCTTCTGATCACCCGGCATAAGGTAATAGTTGGTGGCATCCAGACCGAAATCAACCTTGTGTTCATCATTGGGCCGGTAAGTGAAATCAGCTCTGAAAATTTGTTGATTCAGGCGGTAATATAATGAATAAAACGATGTTGAATCCTGAGTTGAGTTATCATGATACTCATAGTTACTTAAAATTGCAGAGAACTGGGAAGAGAATCGCGGGCTGTAAACATGCCTCCAGTTGAAGGTTGAAGCCAGGTTGCTGTAACTGATAGTGCTTTCTTTATAATAATTAAAATAATCGTTGCTTAAATAGCCTGAAAGTGTAATTGAGTTCTTATCATCCGGATTAAAGGTCAAAAGACCCTGGATGTCATAAAAACTGGCGCTGCTTTTCTGCAGCTGGATATTTTTAAGTTGTCTTAAGATCCAGTCGGAATAGGTCGTACGTGTGCTGATAATAAACGACAACTTGTTTTTTATAATCGGACCCTCGATCATTAATCTGCCTGTAAGCGGGCTGATCCCGCCGCTTACATTGAACTTATCCATGCTACCATGCTTTAATTCAATATCCATGACCGAGGAAACGCGTCCTCCATATTTCGCAGGCATACCGCTTTTGTACAGAGTAACATCCTCAATCATATCGGAATTAAAGGCGGAAAAGAATCCAAAAAAATGGGAAGGGTTTATGATTGGAGCGCTGTTTAGCAGGATAAGGTTTTGATCTGCACTTCCTCCCCTGATATTATACCCGCTTGACGCCTCACCGACAGACTGAACACCGGGCAATAATAAGGAACTCTTAAATACATCTACTTCTCCCATCCCCATCGGGATTTGCTTAAGCATCTTAATATTAATTTTCTCAATCCCCATTCTTACGTTCCTTACAATGTTTTCCCTGTTTGCTGATACAATAACCTCATTTAACTGATTGGTATTTTCAGCCATTTCAACATTTAAAGATCCGTCGGAATATATAATAATATTTCTGACTGTCTGACGCATACCTACCATTCTGAACTCCACCTGGTACTGACCCCTTGGCAACTCAATCGAGTAAAAGCCGACACTATTGGTTACTGCCCCGATTTTCAGCTTAGCAATATAAATTATAACGCCTGCCAGAGCCTCTCCTGTTTCAGGTTTGGTAATAGTCCCGGAAAGAACAACTTTTCCATCGTTGCTCTGACCTGAAGGATTTCCGATTTTAAAAACTTTGTACTCGTCGTTAATTTGTTTATCTTCAGCTTGTGCCACTGCTCTTGCATATTTTACGGTATCGGCTTTGGTCAGGTTCTTTTCGAGATATTCGAGATATTCTTTTCGGAAATTGGTCTTGATGGTGTACCCTTTTGAAAGGATGATCTTATTATTATCTGTAATTATAAATGAAAGACCGCTTTTTTCGAATGACTTGTCAAATAAGGTATTTATGTTCTCATTTTCAGAATTGATATCCAGATAAAGACTATCAACCCAGTTGTTTGAGTAATAGATTTTTACAGGAATTGATTTTTCAATTGTATCGGCCAGGTCTTTGAAAAGTATCTGTTTGAACCGGAGCGACAGGTTATTTTCCTGAGCCTGTATATCATATACAAGGAATAATAACGGCAATATGTAAAAAACCCTTTTCATCTTGTTTATTTTCCCAGTGCACTCAGCGAATCGTAAAATTTCAAAATACTGATAAATTGATTTTTATCAGCCTGTCTGATCCTAATCCGCGATAAATGAAGATACTTTTTTATCTCGCCTGATTTGTCACCAAATAATTTTAAAAGGTCTTTCCTGTTTTTAATTCGGTAGAAAACATCACCTGTACTCATGTAGTTTTCAGGGGCATATTTATATTCATTTAATCCCTCCCTTACGTAAAATGATGATACATGTTTTATTACATATCTGCTTTTACCCTGATACGCCACCTCATAAAATCCTTCTTTAAGATTGTTTATTGTACAATCAGAAAGTTTGAAATATTTGAAAATCAAACTGTCATCTTCAAAATACAGATTAAATCCTTTAACAATGTCTTTATTAAGTGCTATCTGGGGGAAACTATAATTAATTGTCCGGCTGACATCTGTGTAAATCACTTCATCCAAAAAGGTGTCGTATTGCAAAGTCAGATTATTATATTGCCTTGTCGGGGTAAAAATTGTAGCTGCTCGTTTTTTATCAGGGAATAAAAGAGGTTTAAAAAGACTCCTGGTGTAATATGATGCATATTCCTTACCGTTTATCAGTTCATTTGGTGCTTCTATCTTTTCTGAATATGAGTTTTTGATATATAGGATTTGTCTCTGGGTCAGTGTCTCTATATTCAAATTCCCGGGACCATTTAATGAATTCATATTTAATAGGTTGGTATTTTGTCCATAGGAGGTAAGAGTAACCAGCAAAAGAAAGAGTTGGAAGAGGATTTTTATATTAGTGGGTATAAGTATGAATTTCATGACCCGAAATAACAAATTTTTATAATCTGAAATATCATTTGAGGCTAATATTTTTAATTCTGATCTAATATTCAAAATGCCCGGGAAGCGTATTTCTTTTTAGTATAATTCAGGTTTGGCTGGTACATACATAAAAGATGTTATAAATTTAGTAAAAATTGTTAAATGAAGAAAACTGGACTAAAGTCTGGTGTTGTTTTGATTACTGTTTTTTTAATTTGTACCTGTATCGATCCCTACGCTCCAAAACTGAAAGGAAATGATTCTCTTCTGGTGGTCGACGGGCTGATAATTGATGCAAACACTTCATATACTGTAAAATTATCACGAACATTCCAGGATTTAAGCAGCAGCCGGGAAGTGGTTTCGGGGGCTTCTGTAACTATTGCAGATGACGTTGGCATCAATCACTATCTTAATGAAACAGATTACGGAGTATATAAAACAGACAGCCTTGAATTTACAGGATTAGTCGGAAGAACCTATACTTTACATATTACCACCAGAGAGGGAGATCAATATATTTCAGATACATGTGCAATGCTGCCTGTTCCTGAAATCGACAGTGTTTATTTTGCGAGGGATCAGGAGCTGGAAAACAACAATACTGAAATCGAGGATGGAATCAGAATCTATCTCGATTCAAAGCCGGGCGACAAAAATCAATATTACCGGTGGTCATATGAAGAGACCTGGAAATTCAGAGTGCCGGATCCTAAAAAGTATGATTATATTACTGGAGGTACAGTTATTCCGGTTAAAACGGTTAAAGAATTTTGCTGGAAAAGCAATAAAAGTTATGAAATACTAATACATTCGGTTAATTCAGGAGAAATGGATCCGATTAAAAAGCTACCTGTATTTTTTATAGCAAGTAATAAGTCCGACCGTTTAATGATTGAGTACAGCATTCTTGTAAAGCAGTATTCCATTTCAAAAAATGAATATGAATTCTGGGATAATTTACAACAAGTTAATGAAAGCGGGGCAGATATATTTGCATCACAGCCATTCCCGGTAGGAAGTAATCTGCATAATATTAATAATCCCAAAGAACAGGTGCTGGGTTATTTCCAGGTTTCAGCTGTAAAACAAAAGAGATTATTTATCCCATTCAGTGTATATGCAAAAATGCATCTGCCTTTTTTCCTTTATGATCAATGTGTAAGAATTGTAAAAGATCCGAATGATTATCCATCCGGATATGGAGGAACTCCACCCACATTAGACGATTTATATGCGCTTTTTTGTATAAGATCAAATTATTATTTTATTGAACCGCAGTACAACTCTTTAACCGGAACCATTGAAGATTTGGTGTTCACTACGCCTGAATGTGCAGATTGTGAATTGACAGGAACCTTTAATAAACCCGACTTCTGGGTTGATCTCAACTGATCTGTTTTGGCTTTAAATACTATTGTGTTTCCTTATTTGTGTCATACTCTTATAGTATTGGCGGTTAGAGTAAATAATAAATATTATATTTGTTTTCCGGTCAATTACGGTTCAATTGACTTGAATAAAAAGGATAATGCATAATGCTAAAGAGGCACAAATCAATTATTACTATAGTTGTTATCTCTTTACTCTGCACATGTATTGATCCATACACTCCAAAACTTTCAGGCTACTCCTCTCTTTTGGTAGTCGATGGACTTATCACTGATGCGAACACTTCTTATACAGTCAGGTTATCAAGAACATTTCAGGACCAGAATTCAACTCCCCCACCGGTTTCTGATGCAACTGTATTCATTACTGATGATGCAGGTAACAGCAGTAATTTGATTAACAAGGGAAGCGGGGTATATAAAACAGATAGTATCCGGTTTAATGGCATTCCAGGGCGAACATATGTTTTGCATATAAACACCAGTGACGGATCGGAATATGAATCGAACGCATGCATGATGAATCCTGTTCCTGAAATTGACAGTGTATATTTTGAAACGGACCAGCAATTAATCAATAATGAAACTCAGATCCAGAAAGGCATTAGTATTTATCTTGATTCAAAAGAGGGAGACAATAATCAGTATTATCGCTGGGCTTATGAGGAGACATGGAAATTCAGAGTCCCCTATCCTAAAAAGTTTAACTATATAAAAGGGGCCGATCCTAATTTCCCAGGCTTTGTGGCAGTAGATGATGTTAAAGAATTCTGCTGGAATGACAGAGAATCTGATGAAATACTGATAAGGTCGATCAGTAACGGGCAGACAGAAAAAATAAAAAAACAGCCGATTTTTTTTATAGCAACTAATGAATCTAACAGGTTATTGTATCAATACACAGTGTTGGTAAAACAGTATTCCATCTCAAAAAATGAATATGATTTCTGGACTAATCTGAAATTGGTGAATGAAACCGGCGATGACATTTTTGCCCGACAACCATACTCTGTTCTCAGTAATCTTCATAGTACAACAAATCCGAAAGAACGTGTTTTAGGTTATTTCCAGGTGTCAGCGGTATCACAGAAAAGAAAAAATATAATTTATGATGAGGTTGGTTACCTGGGTCTTCCTTTTTATTCGTATGGGTGCTCAACTTGGGCAATGGATCCCGGTTTTTGGGCTACGGCATGTATGTGCCCGCCTCCTACCTGGGACGATGTATACCAGCACATGAGTGTAACCTCAGATTATACTTTTACAGAGCCACTATATGATTTAACCGGAGATATTCTTTTGAAAATGGTATTTACAAGACCGGAATGTGCTAACTGCGAACTTTCGGGTACTCATACTGAACCAGATTTCTGGAAGGACATAAAATGGTAGGTTCTGAAGCGCATTCGCTTATAACAATTATTATTTTTGTTCTGTGATCAAAACGTAATGTAATATTGTGAATTAGAAAAAGTTATATGATTATGGCAAGGTTGAAGGTTGTCTTTATACTGGTCGCTGTTTTTACGGTTTGCACCTGTATTGACCCGTACTATCCAAAACTTTCCGGCTACACCTCTCTTTTGGTGGTTGATGGACTTATTACTGATGAGAATAATTCATATACAGTCAGGTTATCAAGAACATTTCAGGACCTGAATTCACCTCCTCCACCGGTTTCTGATGCAACTGTATTCATTACTGATGATGCAGGAAACAGCAATAATTTGATTAACGGGGGGAACGGGATATATGAAACAGACAATACCCAATTTAAAGGCATTTCCGGGAGAACATATGTTCTGCATATAAAAACCAGCGACGGATCGGAATATGAATCGGACGCATGCCTGATGCAATCTGTTCCCGACATTGACAGCATATATTTCGCAAAGGATCAGCAACTGGTCAATAATGGAACACAATCCCAGGATGGCATTAGTATTTATCTCAATTCAAAAGAGGGAGATAATAACCAGTATTATCGCTGGGTATATGAGGAGACCTGGAAATTTAAAGTATCAAGTCCGAAGAAGTTTAATTATATAAAAACAGATGATCCCGATAATCCCATTTTTATGCCGATTACGGACGTTAAGGAATTCTGCTGGAAGAACAATCAATCTAACGAAATACTGATAAGATCAGTCAGTGAGGGGCAACCAAATAAAATAAGTAAGCAGCCGATTCTTTTTATTGCAACTGATGAATCAGACAGGTTGTTGCTTCAATACAGTGTTCTGGTAAAGCAATATTCTATATCAAAAAATGAATTTGATTTCTGGAATAATCTGAAACAGATAAATGAAATTGGCGGTGATATATTCGCAAAACAACCATATACTGTTCTCAGCAATATAAAAAACATTAACAATCCGAAAGAACGTGTTTTAGGTTATTTCCAGGTGTCGGGGGTATCGCAACTAAGAAAATATATACTTTACAGAGATGTTGCTTTAATGGGTCTGCCTTTTTATTCATACCCATGCAATACATTGAAACTTGATCTTTCGTATCTACCTCCAGGATGTCTAAACTGCCCGCCTCCGACCTGGGACGACCTTTACTGGCATTTGTGTATAGCTTTAGATTATACTTTCACGGAGCCGATCTACTACAATGTGGCAGATGGTCTATTGTATTTGGTTTTTACCAGGCCTGAGTGTGCAAATTGTGAGTTAACCGGAACTTCAAAAAAACCAGATTTCTGGATAGATCTGAACTGATTTGTTTCAACCTTTAAAATAAAGTTCTCATATCCTGGTCATTTTGAAAGGAAGGATAGTGAAGTTATTAATTATTATCTTTGTTTTCAGGTCCATTACAGTTCTAATGATATAAATAAATCAAATCAGGCCACATGTTTAAGCTGGGGCTCAAATTAATAATTGCTTTAGCATTTGTTTTTATCTTTAATACATGTATTGATCCGTATAATCCCAATCTTTCGGGTTACACCTCTCTTTTGGTGGTCGATGGACTTATCACTGATGCGAACACTTCTTATACAGTCAGGTTATCAAGAACATTTCAGGACCAGAATTCAACTCCTCCACCGGTTTCTGATGCAACCGTATTCATTACCGATGATGCGGGAAACAATTGTAACCTGATTAACGAGGGAAGCGGGGTATATAAAACAGACAGTACCCAATTTAGCGGCGTTCCAGGGCGAACATATGTTCTGCACATAAAAACCAGTGACGGATCGGAATATGAATCGGACGCATGCCTGATGAATCCTGTTCCGGACATTGACAGCATATATTTCGCAAAGGATCAGCAACTGGTCAATAATGGAACACTATCCCAGGATGGCATTAGTATTTATCTCGATTCAAAAGAGGGAGATAATAACCAGTATTATCGCTGGGTATATGAGGAGACATGGAAATTTAAAGTACCAAGTCCGAAGAAGTTTAATTATATAAAAACAGATGATCCCGATAATCCCATCTTTATGCCTATTACGGACGTTAAAGAATTCTGCTGGAAGAACGGCCAATCTGATGAAATACTGATAAGATCAGTCAGTGAGGGGCAATCAAAAAAAATAAGCAAGCAGCCGGTTATTTTTATAGCAACTGGTGAATCAGACAGGTTATTGCTTCAATACAGTATTCTGGTAAAGCAATATTCTGTTTCAAAAAATGAATTTGATTTCTGGAATAATCTGAAACAGATAAATGAAATTGGCGGTGATATATTCGCAAAACAACCATATACTGTTCTCAGCAATATCAAAAACATAAATAATCCTAAAGAACGTGTATTAGGTTATTTCCAGGTGTCGGCGGTATCGCAACAAAGAAAATATATACTTTACAGAGATGTTGCTTTAATGGGTCTGCCTTTTTATTCGTATCCATGCAAAACATTAGAGCTTGATCTCTCATATTTACCTCAACCATGTAAAAACTGCCCACCTCCCACCTGGGACGACCTTTACTGGCATTTGAGTATAGCTTTAGATTATACTTTCACGGAGCCGATCTACTACAATGTGGCAGATGGTCTATTGTATTTGGTTTTTACCAGGCCTGAATGTGCAAATTGCGAGTTAACCGGGACTTCGAAAAAACCAGATTTCTGGGTAGATCTATAATAATTTGTTTTTGCGATAAATAATAGCGTTCTCATTTTTATATCAGATTCTTGTTGATTGGATGGTACTGGGTACATAATAAATATTATTTTTGCTTCCCTATTAATTACAGTTCAATAGACATGAATAATCATATAACTAATGCTTCATGTTAAAAGTGAAGCATAAATATATTATTGCTTTGTTTGCTCTCTTTTTGCTTTCCACGTGTATTGACCCTTATAGTCCACAACTTAAAGGTTACAGCTCTCTGTTGGTTGTTGATGGTTTGATTACAGATGCAAATACCTCATATACAGTTAAGCTATCCAGAACATTCCAGGTACAGAATTCTACGCCGTTTTTGGTTTCTGATGCAATCGTATTCATTACCGATGATGCCGGTGCTAACAGCAATTTGATTAATAGAGGAAACGGGATCTATAAAACAGATAGTACTCAATTTAATGGCATTCCGGGTCGAACATATGTTTTGCATATAAGAACCAGTGACGAGGTGGAATATGAATCGGACGCTTGTCTGATGCAATCCGTTCCCGACATTGACAGCATTTATTTTGCAAAAGATGATCAGGTGATCAATAATGAAACTCAGACCGAGGAAGGGGTAGAAATTTATCTTGACTCAAAAGAGGGAGATAATAACCAATATTATCGGTGGGATTTCAACGAGACCTGGAAATTTAAAGTGCCGGATCCCAAGAAGTTTAATTTTAATATGGCTGACAGCGCAATTACTGCGGTAACTGATCTCAAGGAATTTTGCTGGAAAAGTCAAAAATCCAGTGAAATATTGATATATTCTAACTATTCAGGTCAGGCTGCCCCAATTAAGAAGGAGCCCATAAATTTCATTGCGACCGATCAATCCGACAGATTGCTCATTCAATACAGCATTCTTGTAAACCAGTATTCGATTTCAAAAGAAGAATACGATTTTTGGAATAACCTGAAACAGGTAAATGAAAGCGGCGGCGATATCTTCGCTAAACAACCATTTACGGTTCTCAGCAATATTCATAATGTCAGTGACCCGACTGAAAGGGTTCTGGGTTATTTTCAGGTTTCAGCTGTGAAACAAAAAAGAAAATACATATCTTTCAGCGAAATTGCGGGGATGAATCTGCCTTATTATCAGTATCAGTGTGAACGGATTGTAAAGGATCCGACTGATATTCCGCATGGGTATGAGTCGCCTCCCCCTACCTGGGATGAATTATATGCAATGTATTGTATAACTTCAGATTATTATTTTGTTGAACCTCAGTACTCTGCAGGATCGAATAATCTTGAAAAGATGGTATTTGCCAGGCCTGAATGTGCTGATTGTACGATAACAGGAACTATAACAAAACCAGATTTCTGGGTAGATCTTAACTAATATGATTAATCGGGAGAAAAATCTTGAATCGGTTGTAACCATGTTACCTGCTCTGAAAATCAGATTCCTGATACTCTTTGTTATTTTGTCTGGCAGGCAAGTATCCTCTCAGCAACCGGTTGATTATATGAAAGATTCTGATATCAATAACTTTAGAGAGGAGGTCTTCGTCAGGACAGATCGTGATATATATATTTCCGGCGAAGATGTCTGGTTCAAAGTTTATACATTGAACGGCCTCGCTCATACACCTGATGACCTCAGCAAAGTTGTTTATGTCGAACTGCTCGACAAAAACAAGTTCCCCTTAAGACAGGTAAAGGTAAAAACGGAAAAAAGTTCCGGTTCCGCAAGTTTCACTCTTCCTGATAATATAAGTTCAGGGAACTATCTGATCCGGGCCTATACAAACTGGATGAAAAATTTTTCAACTGATGATTTTTTCTATCGAACCATTTCTGTTATCAATCCATTTGAAAGTATTGATCATCTAAAGATTCCCCCGGATGCCAAAAGTGCCGATTCAGTTAACGCAATTGCAAAAGCTCTGCCTCAGGGAAATATTTATGACAATGACGGTAATCTGGTTATAAAACGATCTTCTTCCGGAAATAGCAACAAAGTGATAAATTATAAAATAACGCTTGATAAACCGGATTATGTCAGCAGGGAAAGAATAAGAATGGAGATATCTGCAAGTGATATAGCGGGCAATCCGGTGGAAACAAGCCTGTCAGTTTCTGTTGCAAAATCGGGAGTTGTAAATTCTTCCGGATTAAATAGTTTTTACAGGACCGGCAATGCGGATAACAGAATTCACAGAGTTGAGGGACCGGAAAATCTGGCGGAACTTGAGGGACATATTATCAGCGGATACCTTAGGCTGAAAGCAACAGACGAACCTTTGAAAAATACAGATTTATCACTTTCATTCGTCGGGAAAACTTCCAGATGCCAGTTCAATAAAACGGATGATAAAGGTGCTTTCAATTTTGTTGTTAAAGAGTCAGGACTAAATGAAATAGTGATTCAACCATTGTCTCCTGATATTTCGGGATACTATATAGAACTTAATCAGCCATTCAGCAGCATATTCAGCAAATTTAAACCGGCTGAATTTTATCTAGACAGCAGCAGGCTGGATCAGATAAATAAAGTTATTATCGGCATGCAGATTAATAACATTTATGAACCTTTCAGACAAACCACATCCGATGAAGCAACAAACGTTATCCCTGATTTTTACGGTAAGCCTGAAAGCACTATTATAATGGCAGAATATATTGAACTTACTACTCTGAAAGAGGTCGTTAAGGAACTGCTTCCGAATGTTTATACACTTAAACAGAACGGGAAACATGATTTTAAGCTGATAAACAAATTCAGAGGTCAGCCGTTTGAGAATAAACCTCTCGTTTTGATTGATGGAGTGCCTGTCTACGATTTTGAGAAGGTGCTTAGTATAAACTCAAAAGATATCGAAAGAGCAGATATTATCAATACCAGGTACTTTATTTCGGGAAATGTGCTTGACGGGATTGTCAGTTTTGTTACTAAAAAGGGCAATTTAGGCGTTATGGAATTTGATAACTCAATTTTCAGGCAGGTTTATGAAGGATGCCAGGTTCAAAACAGCTTTTATTCCCCCGATTATAATACAGTTGCGGCAAAATACAAACATATACCCGATTTCAGGAATACCCTGTACTGGAAACCTGATTTGCATACCGGAAAGGATGGCAAAGCGGAGATTGAATTTTTCACTTCCGACGAATCCTCTGATTATGAAATTGTTGTGGAAGGCATTTCGCCTGATGGCAAAACAGGCTATTCTTCTGCTTCATTCAGAGTTAAATAATCAGGCCTTCTCAGGGAATATTTTTATACCACTGAGTTACTCAAAGTAATCATTGAGTAACACGGCTTTTACTTTGTGCCTGACTTCCTTTCACTCGTGGTTAATAGATTTTTTGATTAGATGAAGTTGTTCGTTTAGAAGCAAAGATGTGTTCAATAGTTTCTGCTGGTTAGTTAACAGTAACTGAGGCAGTCATCGTTGGATGCACTGAACAATGATATGAAAAGGAGCCGGCAGTTGCAAACGTAAAGCTGTAAGTACCATTTGCTCCAATAGATCCGCTGTCGAATAATTTTGTATCACTGGTAACCGTATGGGTAATTGCATCTTTATTTGTCCAGGTAATTGTAGTACCTGCTGTAACCGTAATTGTAGAAGGGTTAAATGCCATACCCTGAATAAAGACCTCATTGGTTCCGGGTCCGCCGGTACCGCCGGTACCACCAGTATTCCCCATTCCGCTCATTCCATATGATGATGATTTGCTGCAACTGTTCAGAATTAATAGGACTGCAACAAGTAATGAAGCACCAATTAATAACCTGCTTTTTGAATCAACTGACTTTTTCATAATTTTAATCTGTATTTTCATAATTTTAATCTGTATTTATTTAGACTAATTAAACAGACGAATAAGTAGAAATGTTCAAAAACGGATTATAATGATTTAATAAAGTCTCCATGTCTGGAATTCATCTATTTCCCAAATATATATTAGGGTTCACACTCGATGATATAACAAGTAATGGCGACTATTTGACAGTTGGATCTTCAGTTCGATGTGTTAGGGGTTAGGCAGGGAACAAATATGCGGTAAAATTTAAACCATTCATTTAAATGGTATTATAAACTCAATTTTTTAAAATATATTTTTCCTGTTTGTGATACTAAATTAGAAAACTTCCAAACAATAGGATTGCAACAATCAGCATCAGCAAACCTATAACTTTTCCCAATACTGATACGATTTTTAACATCAGAATTAGTAGAATTATCAATAATAGTGTAATCGCAATTTTTTTTATTCTCTTCATTAATATTATAAAAGGTATTCTATGTGTTTTATTATTATTTGAAGGTGTTCAAATCTTTAAATTTTCTGTTACCCTCTCAATATTATTACTGGTTTTCTTTAAACAAATTAATTAGCAATACTTTTACCATTAATGAATTATTTTATTTTATTACAAATGATTTAATACCATACGAAGCTAAGGCTGTGAAACCTGTTCACACTGAGTATTTAATATCTGAGCAGACTGATTATATGATTCCAGACATGACAAAACATCCTGCACTGGTTTACTGGCATCACAAAATCAAAGAAAAGGTTAAGTAATCAGATCAAAAATAAAATTCGCTAATTAAGCAGGAGTAGAGTGTTTAAAGCACCCGATCTAACCCTGAAAATAAAATCCCGTTTTGAATTATACGGGTTATCTTCCCCTTATAAGACCTGTTTTTATTTTTTCTCGGAGGCTTTAATCTCAGTGTCTTTTACTTCAGTCTCTTTTTTTTCAGGTTCATCATTAAGCCGCGAGGCTTTTTTGAATTCTTTCATTCCTTCACCAATTCCTTTCATTAATTCGGGAATTTTTCTTCCGCCAAATAATAACACAACTACAAGGAGTATTAATATCAGGTGCATTGGACTACTAAAATCTAGCATAATAATTTAATTTTATGGATACATTATTAATATTACTCAAATCTAATTCCTCAACATTAAGCTTTGCCTTACCAAGTTTCTTCATCATCTGTCCACTTCCTTTTATGAACTTTCTGATCTTTTACTTTCCAACCAATCTGATGATTCAAAATCATCAATGCAGGTGATAAAATTAAGGTCAAAATTATAAGTAAATTTCAATTGAATACTATAATTCAGATTATAAATTTAATTAACGGTCTTTTAAAGAAATTTAATCACCCCGGCCTTCTTCATTGCTTTATCCATTAATAAGCTTGGTCTTAAGTATTCAGATTGCTTATTATACTATCAAGATCAAAGACCATTGGTTAAGTTTATATTTAATAACTTTAAGCCCGTGAATTATTAAATTAAAAGGACAAAAATTAAGAAGGTGAACAAAATGCAACACAAAAATGTAATATTATTCTCAATAACCTTGTTTTGTATTGGTTTAAATGGACTTAAGGCACAGACTATTAGTGATATTGACGGCAATGTTTACAAAACTATTACCATTGGTAATCAGGTTTGGATGAAAGAGAATTTAAAAACCACTAAGTACAATGATGGCAAAGCCATCCCATTGGTTAAGGACGATATGGTATGGAAAGAATTAACTACTCCTGCGTTTTGCTGGAATAATAATGATGAAACAGCCAATAAAAACAAATATGGTGCTTTGTATAACTGGTACACGGTTAATACAAATAAATTATGTCCCAGAGGTTGGCATGTACCTGCCAATGCAGAATGGACAATACTGACAACCTATCTGGGAGGTGAAAGTGTTGCTGGCGGCAAATTAAAAGAAACCGGAACAACGCATTGGGAAAGTCCTAATACCGGAGCAACCAACGAAAAAGGTTTTACGGCCCTTCCGGGTGGCAGCCGTAACTATGCCGGAGCATTCAACTACACTGGTTCCAATGTAATCTTTTTTCGCTCCAATGGTTGCTGGTGGAGTTCTACAGGGCTATCTGATTTCAATGCCTACTATAGGCGCCTGTACAACTCACTCAGTGAAGTCTACAGTAGCCTCAGCGTTAAGCAATTTGGCTATTCTATTCGTTGTATGAAAGATAATTAACCAGGTCAAGAGGTATTCGGGTTGATCCCTGTGGGTCATTTCAAGATCCTTGTGTCAGTCATTCAATAATTCCACTAAATATGCCGAAATTGTCTGCCACTCGTAACGGTATGCGTAATGTGCCTCAATCCCCTATAGAAAATCATTTTCTAAGCTTTTTCCTGATGGAATTATACAAAAATGGAATAGAGGTGATCACAATAAGGAAAATTACTATATATCCAAGGTAATCTTTTGTTTTCGGGATGTATTTTCCCATGAAATAACCGGTTAATACCAATCCGTTTACCCAAAAAATTGCTCCGACCAGACTGTAAATAAAGAATTTATAGTAATCTAATTTTACAATACCTGCAACGATTGGCGCAAAGGTTCGTACAATCGGCAGAAACCGGCTTAATATTATGGTTTTTTTCCCATGTTTTATATAAAATTCATGAGCTGCTACCAGATGTTCCTGGCGGAAAAAGAAACTTGATTTCCGGTTGAATAACAATGTTCCCACCTTCTTTCCAAATGCATAACCGACCATGTTGCCTGCAACCGCGGCAAGAATAATTAAAATAACCAGCATCACAGGATGTAATCTGAGAATCCCGGTTGAACAAAATAAGCCTGCTGTAAACAGAAGAGAGTCACCAGGAAGAAAAAAGCCAACGAAAAGTCCTGTTTCAGCAAACACAAAAAAAAGAAGCAGATAGATTCCTCCATAAAGAATGATGCTTTCGGGGTTTACCAGTTGTTTTAAGAAATCAAATATCCCGTTCATCTGTGATCTACTTTAGAATAATAAGTCTTTAAATATAGTTGATTTTATTTTCAATGATAGATATCGGTTTTTTGAAGATTATAGAATTTCAATGGGACACTCCAAAATATTTTAGCTATGTTTCAGCTCCTACAAACAAAAAAGCCTCAACATTTTTATGTATCAAGGCTTTATTTGTTTGTAAAGTACCCGGAGCCGGGATATACTACATTTTCTTTATTGTTGTTCTGAGATGGCTCGCCTCGACTTTAAGTAATCAAGAACCACTGAAAACCAACGGTTCTAATTCCATTCACCAGGTCTCCAATAAGGGGACTTGGGTGAATGGCTTTAGTACTTTTACAACTTTTATTCATTTGCGGAAAAGGTTTTCTACCCATTTGTATCACTTTCTTATTTTCTTGTCAATCTGTGTTGTCTAAGTGGTTTATCGTGGCATAGAATTTGTTACAGCTTAATGACCTGACTGTTAATTAGTAAATTGAGTACTTCAATTGTTTTAATGTAATCTAATTTCGTGATATAATTTCTATCTGTGTTAAGAAAGAGAAGATCGAAATGAGGCTTAATAAGTATTTTAGATTTTGGGGATTTTCTTTCATTGTACGATAAGAAAATGAAGCATGACTACCACCTGAATATTAATTTATTGCATGGATAAATCCAACTGGTTTTGAAGGTTATTGATATATATTGCAAATTAAAATACGCTTTAATCATATGTGTGAAGGTTTTTATGCTCCCGCAATTAAGGTTTTAAGAATTACTGTCTTGACAATTTTGTATTCTGTTTTTTTTACCTTGTCCTGTTTGGTCTCAACAGAATGATATCTATTCATCCTTACCAGTAGCTGAGAAAATTTACCTGCAACTTGATGGTAAGGTTTATACCACTGATAAAACAATTTGGTTTAAGTCCATCGTTGTAAATGCTGATGATCATGCCCCAACTAAATTAAGCGGAGTATTATATGTGGAGTTGATTGGTCCGGATGAGAAAATAATTGAAAAGAAGGTGATAAAATTAGAGAATGGTATTGGAGATGGATTTTTTGATTTGAATCAAAACTATCCTGAGGGCCTTTATTTGATCAGAGCTTATACAAAATGGGATGAAAATATTGGCACAGATTTTTTCTTTAAGGAATATATCCAGGTATTTGTCCCTTCTTTAAAAGCGAAACCAGACCCAATAAGCAATGTTACATTGGTTGAAAAGCAGAATAATCAACATCAGCTTATTGCTTATTTTGACCCTTATTCAATAGACAGCCTTCACAAAAAAGACCTTACTATTTTCATAACCCTGGACGATAAAAAAGACTCATTGGTTATCAAAAAAAACGATGACAATAAATACATGATTGATTATACCATACCTGATGAATGTCAGTTTGTTACTTTACAAATGCAGACAAAAAATCTTTCTCGGTATTCTAAAACGATTGTTTTAAATGAGGATCGATTTGATTTACAATTTTTCCCGGAAAGCGGAGAATTAGTCAATGGTTTGCCTGGCAAGGTCGGTTTTAAGGCACTGGACTTCAATGGTAAAGGTAAAAGTGTAGAGGGAGAAATTGTCACTGAAAAAGGTGAGGTTATTTCGTCATTTAAAAGTAATCAATTAGGAATGGAAAGTTTTATTTTAACCAAAGTGGATATAAATACAACATACTTTGCCAGAATAAAATCAAAAACAGATGAACAATTATCAAATCTTTATCCTTTACCCAGGATTACTCTTCAAGGAAATGTATTGTCAGTTATTAAGAATGGGGAAAAAATACTCATTACTGCTTCTTCAAACTATTTGAAAAATGATAGTATTTATGTAAGGGCTTCCTGCAGAGGAACTATTTACTTTGACATTAAAGGTCAATTGCAGGAAGGGGTACTAAGGTTTACTTTGCCGGCTGATAAACTTCCTGAGGGCATTACTTCTTTTACGATGATGGATAATCTAATGCAACCGGTAGCAGAAAGACTATATTTTAATGAAAGACTTGAAAATAGAGTAAATATTGTTATTTCGCCTGAAAAGGATATATACACTCAACGTGAATTGACTAAACTAAATATTAAGACAACTAATAATAATGGGGAACCAGTAAACGCCAATTTATCATTACTCGTATTGAATAAAGAACAAATGGGGCAGATACAGAGTATGAGTCAGAATATATTATCATATTTTCTTTTAAGTTCAGATTTAAAAGGCGAGATAGAAAACCCCGGATTTTATTTCAATGAAGATAATAATAGCTATAACGATTTGGATGCCTTATTGCTAACTCAAGGCTGGCGAAAGTACTTATATACAAAAACTGTAGATAAGATTCGTTTTCAACCCGAGACAAATCTTACTATATCAGGAACTGTAGGTGGAATATTTTTTCAGAAAAAGAAAAGTGCAGAGTTAACTTTGATGACATTTGGTCACCGCAAATCTGTTCAAACACAAACAACTGATAGTTTAGGCAGGTTCAATTTCAATATAAATGATGAATATGGACAAAATCTTAATGTATTAATTCAAAGTGCTAATAATGCTGGTAAAAATAAGAATTATACTATTTTACTGGATAAAAAAGAATCTCCGATAGTTGCTTTCAATCATATTATTTCAATCGGGAAAGTTGACAGTGTTGTGCATAAACTTATCGAAAAAAATATTGAGCGCAAAAAGGTGGAAGATACATATCGGTTATCTGGTGGTATTCTTTTGGGTGAAGTTAAAGTTGAAGCCTACAAGATGACTCCGGCCAGAAAAAAGGTAATGTTAGAAATTGGCAAACCAAATAAGGTAATTAGTGGGGAAGAAATACAAAAAAAAGAAGAAAAGTGGTCGTTTGGATTGTATAGTGTCATTCAGGCCAAATATCCGGATATTAATATATATAGATTTCTGGGATCTCCTGGTTATTTACCTGGTTTTCTGATGGCCAAGGTTAGTGCGTCACTGGAGACGCTTGTGGTGGTTGACGGTATTACTGTCAATCTATTTGATTATCCCTTGATTCCTAATATTCCACCCAGTGAAGTCGGCAGTTTTGAAATCATTAAAAATGCTAACCATTTTGCAACACTCTATCAGGAATTTAATCCTGAACTGGATATTAGTGCCATACCATCTCAAGGAGATGTAATTGCAATTTATACATATGGAGGCAGTGGAATTTTTGAAGCTTTTAAACCAGAAGGCATCATCAAGGCTGCTGTTCCGGTTTTTTCAGTACCTCGTGAATTCTATGCCCCAAAGTACGAAAACCTGCAAGCCAATGACTGGTATAAACCGGACTTACGTGCACTTATCTATTGGGAACCAAAACTCATTGTTGATAGTTTAGGCAAAGCTTCTGCAACTTTTTACAATGCTGATATAACCGGAGAGATGGAGGTGGTTGTAGAAGCTATTTCAGAGAATGGTGAAATTGGTTATAAAGAAATAGTCTATCATGTGAAAAAAAGAAATTGAACTTAATAACTGCTCAGGAAAGATATATCATACCGACTTTGTTTTTTAAGTAAAAAGGTGTTCGGGTATGCTCTCTTCATGTTGCATTTAAAATTCACCAATTAAAAGATAAACAATTTATATAACTCTCAAGGATAGGAATGCGCCCTTCAGAATATATGTTTAATAAATGATAATCCATTTGTCGTATTAGTCAGAAAGATGGATTGTATCCAGATGGCACCTTGATGTATATGGATCCAGGTTTAGGCTCTCTTAATGAAGCCCCTGCAGGGAATTAGGTGTCTCCTCTATTCTGGAGGGTAGCGTACAAAAAATCGGGAACAATGTAAGGATAACAGCCCAGCTTATTGACGCAAGAACTGACATACATTTGTGGTCCGAAACTTATGACAGGAACATCTCGGATATCTTCTCAATTCAATCTGAAGTGGCTCAAACTGTTGCCAAGGAATTAAAACTCGCCATTGAATTGGTTGGAAAAAGCTTTGGAAGAAAACGTTACTTATCTTCCTGGAATCAATAATGATCACGATTTTGATATCCTGCGTTCAGAACCAAGATTTCAGGCCATCATTAAAAAAATGGGATTATCAGAATATGCAAAGAAAGAGTAATACCAAACTTAACATTTAAGGGTAAGGAAATGGATGGAAGAACAGGGGATGCTGTAAATTTATATTTTCAAATTCAATATTCCGAACCCCAATTCCCCAATTATCACTTACTATTGTATATTACAGTATATCAAACATATACAATCTTTTAAATATCTCATTTAAGGCCATTTCTAACCATTTTCAACCACTTTCTTTATCCCTAAGGTATTCTGCTATATCGAAATGCAACAATGTTGTAAATCGCTTTAATACAGGCAAATATGGCATATGTCATATTTGCACTATAACCTAACTAATTAAATATAAGCATATTAACTATTCAACTGTCTGGACTGGGACTTTGGGAAGAATAAAATTGATTTTGAATTAAAGTAGGTGTAATTTTGATAACAACTTGAATTAATTCAAAACTTTAATGGGCAGGTTGTTATAGGTTAAAAAGCCATGAATCATGGAGCAGATTTAAGCATAAAAACAAAGTTCAAGGATTAGCTTTTGCAGTCTTTAACAAAATTGATAAGTTATGGAAAGCTGAAATTAATGGGAGTCTCAAATGTTTAGTGATATATATTTAATGTTTAATTTAATTATTATGAAAAAGAACGAGAAAACAAAAAGTCAAAAGGCTAAGAGTCTGTCGAGACGGAATTTTATCAGCACATTTGGTGCGGCTTCAGCTGCATTTACTATTATCCCGCGTTACACATTGGGTGGGATCGGTTATACTGCCCCCAGCGACCTGCTTAATATAGCAGGGATCGGAGTTGGAGGTCGGGGAGTTGATGATATACAGGCGATATGCAGTCCTGAGGTGGATGAACGACAGCTTCAACGTATAACCTATGCTGACGAACATTCCGATTCATCACAAACCACTTCTACACGCCAGGCAGCAAGAGAACCTGTTAAGCTTGCTAACATCTATGCATTATGTGACGTGGATGAGGAAAGAGCATTCCGTACTTTTAAGAGTTATCCCAAAGCGAAGATCTATAAGGATTTCCGGCAGATGCTTGAAAAAGAAAAATCGATCGATGCGGTCGTTATTGCTACACCAGACCATACGCACGCCGTAGCTTCCATGATGGCCATTAAGATGGGGAAGCATGTGTATTGTGAAAAACCTTTAACTCATACCGTATTTGAAGCCCGTGCATTGGCCAAGGCGGCAAAAGAAGCGAAGGTAGCCACACAGATGGGAAACCAGGGTATGGCTCATGATGCCAACCGGCAGCTCAAGGAATGGCTTTGGGACGGAGCTATTGGCCAGGTGCGTGAAGTACATGCCTGGTCCAATCGCCCTATCTGGCCGCAGGGTATTGGCCGGCCCAGGGATACTCCCCCGGTGCCTCGTAAACTTGACTGGGACTTATGGCTTGGACCATCTCCTTATCGACCTTACAATCCGGCCTATGTGCCTTTTGCCTGGAGAGGCTGGTTTGATTTCGGAAGTGGAGCCATTGGGGACGAGGCTATTCATAACCTTGCTCCTGTATTCACCTCCTTAAAGCTGACTGCCCCCATACGTATCCAGGGAAGTTCTTCACCCATCTTTCCGGAAACATTTCCGCTTGCTTCTTTGATTCACTTTGAGTTTGCTGCACGTGGTAAAATGCCTCCGGTAACAGTCCATTGGTATGATGGATGCCTCCTGCCCGAAAGGCTCAGGGAGCTTGATGCAGATGCTGTGAATGGCGTTTACAGTGAAGAAGTGCCGGACTGGGATACGGAAAATGGCGTCATTTTCGTCGGTGATAAAGGGAAGCTCCTTTCACGGGGGGAAGGAACAGAAACACTAAGGTTCATACCTAATGCAAGAATGAAAGATTATAAGCCACCAAAACCATACTTGCCGCGTTCTATTGGGCATCATAAGGAATGGATCGAAGCTTGCAAAGGAAATGGAACAACCGAATCTAATTTCGGCTTTGCCGGGCAATTAACCGAAGCATGTCAACTCGGAAATATCTGTTTAAGAATGGGTGGCAAAGAAATCGAATGGGATTCGGAAAATTTTAAAATTACCAATAACGAGGAAGCCAATAAACTTCTTCAAATCGAATACCGGAATGGGTGGAGTTTGTAAATTATAATCATTTATTATACTATATTAAATCAATAATGAATTAATAAATCGGTAAACCAATTTATCGGGGAACTATATATTAATGGCTTGTTGCTTTAAATATGTTATTTTTATATTCTGGATTTATAAAAGAACTTATGAAATCTTAATATTATGAAATCATCAGTTGTTTTCAGGTTATTTTTAATTGTTTCAGTTCTGTTTTTTTCTTCCTGTCAGGAGAAAAAAGTTAGTAATACAAAACAAAAAACTGATATTACTGAGTTTTTGGGTCAATGGACCATCGATATTAAAAGCGGCTCGGTAGGCTGGCTTGAAATTCGGCAGGCAGACGGGTACCTGGATGCCGACTTGCTTTGAGAAGGAGGAAGTGTATTACCTGTTCCTTATATTTTTATGGCTGGTAATGACCTGTATGTGGGCCATGACATCCAAACGGTGAAGCGAAAAAGAGTTTATGGAGGTAATGAATCATCTTCGATGAAGTATCCGGACTGGTTGGAAGTCCAAAAAAGCGGTGATAAAATTGTGGGTTATGATTTAAGTCCAAGAACCAATGGAATAGGAGTTGATTCCACTTATTTTGTCGGGACAAAATTACCAGATGTTCCGGCTGCACCAGATCTGGCTAGCCTGAAATATGGTAAACCCATCGTGTTGTTTAATGGGAAAGACCTGTCCGGATGGAAATTGGTTAACGAAAATGGGAAGAATCCTTTTCATGTTGTTGATGGAGTATTAGTTAAGGATCCTGTCCAGATTCAAGGTAAGCCTTATGTCAATTATTCGGACATCATAACAGACCAGGTTTTTAAAGACTTCAATTTAAAGATTGATGTAAATGTACCCCATTCAAGCAATAGTGGGATTTACCTGCGCGGCATATATGAGGTTCAGGTAGAGCAAGGGCACGCTGATTCCGAAGGAAAAGAATTGGATTCGCACAATATGGGAGGAATATACAGCCGTATCTCACCTACGGTCAACGCCGAAAGTCTGGCAGGTACCTGGCAAACTTTGAACATTACCCTGTGTGATCGTCATGTAACCGTAATCCTGAATGGGACCAGGATCATCGACAATCAGCCGTTGTACGGTCCAACAGGCGGCGCAATTTCATGGGACGTATTTGCACCAGGACCTATTATGCTTCAAGGTGGGGAGGAAGGAAAAGTTGAGTTCCAGAATATTGTGTTGACACCGATTGTGAAGTAAAATTTAATTCGATTAACGCGTCGGGCATTTTTTGGTGTTCGACGAGGAACAACAAATCTTGAACCTTATGATGACGCTGGACTATTTCTAAAAAACAAGTGGGGTAAAGATGCCATAAAAATTTATGTAGACAAAAACAACAAGCCTCATTTTGAGATCTATGATTCACTTGGGAAATCAATCCCGTACGAATTAAAACTTCCTGAATCTAAGTGACTCAATATCGTCCAATGATTCTGTGTGATAATACCAATTAACTATCTTCAATTTAAAGTTAAGAATATCAGGATCATATGTAATATTGACAAAAAATTCTAACAGCTATTATGCTTAGAGTTATGAGAGGCATGAACCTTAGTAAGTCTTGGTATTTGATTTTCTCTCAACCGTTAACCGGCTTAAAAACCCTCAAAATGTTTCAGCTATGTTTCAGTAGCAACAAACAAAAAAGCCTTAATATTATTCTTTATCAAGACTTTATCTGTATAAAAAAGTACCCGGAGCCGGACTTTTTTCCGAACCTTTTCAGAGGGATTTAGATTTGATTTGGCGGGTTGATTCGAGGATTAACATATATTAAGACAGAAATCGGGGAAAGGCTTACTTACAATCCAAGAAGGTTGTAGCTCCATATGATTTGATGTCTTATTTTGTAGATAAGGAGCTTCAAATAATTAACATAAACTTAATTAGAGACATTGCTGGTAATATTAGGCTGAAAGAAATTTAATTTGTTGGTTCAAAAGATTAATGACCAGTTAAATTAATCGACTTGTAAAAATAAAATTGACTTTGGTAAAAAGTAAGTTTAACTTTGATATGCAGAGTAAAATTCTTATGCGGATTACAATAGGAACAACTAGTACTATGGAATTTTACTTTTAATTTAAAGACAGTTTCCTATGAAATCTCCATCCCCGGTTGTATTATCAGTTATTCTGTTAGCGTGTTTATCCCTGCTTGTCCAGGAGACACAGGCGATTCCTTCTTTTGCACGGAAATATAAAACAAGCTGCTCTACATGCCACTATGCTTTCCCAAAACTAAATGGTTTTGGAAAGGCTTTTAAGAATAATGGCTACAGATATCCGGCAGACCAGGATCTTGAAATGACAAAAGAGGAGCCAGTAAGCCTTGGAGCCGATGCGTACAAAAAGGTCTGGCCAAATGCCATCTGGCCGTCTGACATACCAGGCACAGCTCCCATCGCGCTCAATGCTATCGGGCGTTTTCACTATGACAATGCAGTAAACAACAGGAAGTCAGGCTATTTTGAAATCCCAAGCGTCTTTGATATCTTTTATGGCGGTACATTAGGAGATAAAATTTCCTATTTTGGGGAGGTGGAATTAACACGTACAGCTGATGTGGAATACCAGTTTGCGGTTAATTATGATTTTAAGCCGGGGTTCCATCTTAAATTGGGATCAGTAGGTTTAGAAGATGCCACTCCCGACCACCTTACCCTTACAGCCGAAGATTACAATGTTGGTAGTCTTCAAAATCAATCCGGCACATGGCAGCTTACTGATGGTGCCGGTGGGGGTATGGAACTTTGGGGAGCGGGAAACGGCCCTGGAGGGAAAGGCGGATTTACTTATAAGGTGGGGATCGGAAACGGACAGAGCGATGAGAACAATTTTGATTTGAACAAGAAAAAGGATGTCTATGGCAGGGTAACATACAAAATTGGAGGACTCGGAGAAATCGGTGGGACCACAGGACAGGCCAGTGAGCAATCGGCATTTTATCTTGATAATTCTCTGCGTTTTGGCGGGTTCGTTTATTCAGGAACTGCCATCTCTGATAGTACGAACGATAAATTCTCAGTGATTGGCGGCGATATCGACTGGTGGTTTCAGCGGCTTAATATGACGGCAGTAGTTATGCAGATGAAATCAAAATATTTGAGCACGAACCGCACTTCATTAGCCTGGTTTGTTGAAGGAAATTATGTGATTTATCCCTGGTTAATTGCACGGACACGATATGAATATACAGATCCGGACACTAATGATAACAGCAATCAGGTGGCTAATAATATTTTGCCGGGCATAGTGGTAATGTTGAGGGCCAATGTAAGATTATCGATGGAATATTTAAAACCATTGGATAAGTCAAGGAAAGCTGATGACAGGGTTACTATTCAATTTAATTTAGCTTTTTGATTGGGAAGTCTTAAGTTTGGAACCAATATCAATTTCAAATGTTCTATATTAGACTCCTGAAAGGGATATGCTCGTTAATAGAGATACCTGCGAGTGAATAAAGGGACAAAAAAATGAAACTATTAATGACCATTACAATTACAGCCTTGATATCAATCAACATGGCGTATGCTGGTGATATTGTTGGCACCGTTAAGGCAACAGGTACAAAAGACTCAGGGAATGCCATAATCTTCCTTGAAAAAGTTGAAGGTAAAACCTTTGCACCACCGACAGATCATGCCGTGATGAATCAAAAGAATCTGACTTTTATACCGCATGTTCTCCCGATATTAGCAGGAACAACAGTGGATTTTCAAAATAACGATGACGTACTGCACAATGTTTTCACACCGGATAAATGTGCCGATAATTTTAACCTTGGCACATGGCCAAAAGGTCAGATACGATCATTTACTTTCAAAAATGCCGGGTGCAGACCTGTAATGTTATGTAAGGTACATCCGGAAATGCAAGGTTTTGTGGTGGTTTTGGAAACTCCCTATTTTGCAGTGAGCAATAAGGACGGTTCCTATGCCATTAAAAATGTTCCTCCTGGCACGTACACAATAAGTATATGGCATGAAAAGCTGAAAGGTGCATCTGCAAAGATAACTGTACCCGGTACAGGCAATCTGACCCAGGATTTTGAGATCAAGAAATAAATGCCAGGACCTGATATTCGAAATATCAATCCGGAATGGCTGAGTAAGAATTTTCTCTGCATGATGGCCTGTCCTGTGCATACAGAAGCCGGTCGTTATGTTCATTTGATTGCGGAAGGACGCTATGAAGAAGCCTATCGTGTGGCTCGGGCACCTAACCCTTTTGCCTCCATCTGCGGGCGTATTTGTGCAGCACCCTGCGAGGAAGCCTGTCGTCGCGGTAAACTGGATCAACCCATCGCCATCCGTGCTTTAAAGCGCTTTGTAACCGAACGCTTTGGAGTGGAAAGTCTGATTGATGTAATCAAACTTCAGGAATTGTTTCGCACGCAAATCAAACCAATAGATAAAAAAGTCGCAATCATCGGTGCAGGACCATCAGGTCTCAGTTGTGCACATGATCTGGCCCTTATGGGATACCAGGTGACAGTCTTTGAGAAACAACAGGTTCCAGGCGGGATGTTACGACTGGGGGTACCGGAATATCGGCTGCCACGTGAACTGATTCGTATGGAGGTGAATGCCATTCTTAGTCTTGGGATAAATTTAGAATTGGGGAAAGTCCTTGGACACGATTTCTTTCTAAAAGATTTACGCAAGGCCGGATATGATGCGATTTTTATAGCAATGGGCGCACATAAAAGCCGAATCCTGAATATTGAAGGAAGTAACGCCGATGGCATTTTGAATGCCGTAGATTATTTATTGAATGTGAATCTTGGATACCGGGTAGATCTTGGTGAAAAAATTGTAGTAATTGGCGGGGGAAATGTGGCATTTGACGTGGCCCGCTCTGTTGCAAGGCGTGAAAAACCTGAGAGTCTGGCATCTTCCGATATTACCGCTGCCCTGGATGTGGCTCGTTCCGCCGTGCGCTTTGGTGCAAAAAAAGTAGATATGGTGGTTTTAGAATCCCGCGATGATATGTTAGCAGACGAAGAAGAAATCGATCAGGCTGTTGAAGAACGCATCACGATTCATAATGCAGTTGGTCCAAAACGAATTCTGACCCGAAATGGACATGTTGAAGGTTTGGAAATTTGGAATGTCGCTTCGATTACCGATAGCGCAGGACGCTTTAATCCCCAATTTGTTTCAGGGAGTGAAAGTATTATTCAGGCCGATTCCATTATAATATCTATTGGTCAGTTTCCTGATCTTGGTTTTATCCAACCTGAAGACGGCATTGCCGTATCTGCAAGAGGAATGATAGAGATTGATGCAGATACCCTGGCAACTACTTCAAAGGGCATATTTGCAGGGGGCGACGCCGCATTCGGTCCAAGGATTGCCATCTCAGCAATTGCCGATGGACGTCAGGCAGCCCGTTCGATCAACACCTATCTTGGCGGCAGGGAGTCTGCTAAACCCGATATTAAGATAACCTGCTTTAATACTGCCACATATCAGCATCAGCCGGGTTTTACACAAATTTCAAGGCAGCCAATTCCCAATCTTCCATTGGAACGGCGTGTTGGCATTGCACA
>PLLX01000114.1 GCA_003141415.1 Bacteroidales bacterium | reverse complement strand
AACCAGGTATGGTGCACTGATATTACTTACATACCAATGGCCAAAGGGTTTATGTATATGACAGCATTTATTGATGTTTACAGCCGCAAGATCGTTGGCTGGGGAATCAGTAACAGTATGAGTAAACAATGGTGTCTGGACGTTTTAAATGATGCAATAGCCAGACATGGCAAACCGGAAATCATAAACTCTGACCAGGGATCACAATATACAAGCTTTGCCTGGACAAATTATCTGGAAAAAGAAAACATAATGATATCTATGGATGGCAAGGGCCGGGCTACGGATAATGTGTGGATCGAACGGTTCTGGAAAAGCCTGAAGTATAATTATATTTACCTTAATCCTTGTGATAATGGTTTAGAACTCTTTGAAGGAGTTCAAAACTACATTGAATATTACAATCAAAAAAAACATCAAACCATTAAAAAAACTCCCAATGAATCTTATCATGAATCAATTACCAAAAAAGCAGCCTAAATCAAAAAATGTTTAACTTAACAAACGATACCTTTGGTACAGGAAATGGGGAGTATTATAAAAGGAAGTAATCTTGATGAACTTAAAAGAGAAATAAATCTTTTTCACCCATTAAAATAGTCATATTGGGAAATATGATCTTTAGAATCTGGAAGTCAAAAAAATCTTCTTATCAACATAAATAATCTTAACTTATATTACCTTTAAAAAAAGAAAATAGTTCTTTGAAATAGATTGGTACGATTACGGCGCAAGGATGTACGATCCACAAATAGGTAGATTTACTACCATTGATCCGTTAGCAGATAAATTCCCTTCGATGACTACTTTTCAATATGCAAGTAACAATCCTGTTGTTTGTATTGACCTTGATGGACTTGAAGGATATAAAATAACCACAAAAGAGATACAGACTGGAACAACTAATGTAAAATTCACTATAGATATGAAAGTTGTAAATGCCTCTTCAGCTTCTAATAGTGATGTAAGAAGGTGGGCTGAATCTTCTAAAGCACAAATAGAAGCATCATTTAGTGGTTTTGATAAAAA
Organism: Bacteroidales bacterium; assembly: GCA_003141415.1. GTDB lineage: Bacteria > Bacteroidota > Bacteroidia > Bacteroidales > VadinHA17 > LD21. The sequence continues at coordinate 4,143 of PLLX01000114.1, read as the reverse complement.
CACTAACAAAAATTATTCATCTAATGTTAATTTTAATTTTGATGAAAATAGCAAACTGGGTGAAAGCTTTGTATTAAAATATGTTGACTTAGTTCATGGTACTGATGCTCAAGGGAGACCGGATACAGAGATGGATGGTTATGCTAAAGAAATAGGAAATCCTAATAATAATGAATTTCAAGTTCTAATTCCAGGTAAAGCTGCTGCAAATTGGGCTGAAAAGGTAACTGAAGAGGGAGTAGCCGAGACAGCAACACATGAACTAGGTCATGGGCTTGGATTAAGGCATCAACCTGAAAGTGACCCTAAGAACAATATAAATATAGATGCTTATAATCTTATGTATACTGGTAGATATTGAACAAAAATCACAAATGAACAGCTTAAATCTATAGAAGAAATCCTACCTGAAAAAAGGAAGTAAGACATTAAAAATCAATCTCATGTATCTACTAAAAGGTTATATATCCACTGGATTATTGAAAATAATTACTTTTTTCCTTTTTTTTTCACTGCTAAATTGTGATAGGCAGGAAGATAATAACTACCATGTTAAAATACAATACCTCATTAGTATTGATAAAAATAGTATTGATAGGAGATATGGTATAGTGACATTATCTTTTCCTTCTTATTACGATAANNTGAAAGAAGTTATTAATACAAGTGAAATAACGGGGAGTGCACTTATTGTTGCAATAGATTCGGTTAATAAAGTAAATGAAATTGGCATTAAGATCAACAATATGAAGAAAGTGTTTTTTAAGTGTAATTGGGAAAATCAACTTTTTATTATAAAGCTTAAAAAAGATAGCTTGTTTATAAATGGAGTAACTTCTTTTCCTACTCCCCGTTAACCAAAGTGCTATTTCTAAGGCAAAATTAGAAAAAAGTGTTGCCCGCCGGGTGTCGGGAAGGCAATATTGCAACAATAAAATAATACAGAACCCTGGGAGACCGGGGTTTTGTTATTATAATGTATAAGTATGCCTGGCGTTAAAATCCTTGATCAGTGCACTTAAAACTTTGAGGATAGACTTTTTCTCTTCTTCGGGCATGTGATCGAGCTGTTTGAATTGTTTGATCAGCTCGCATCCAAAAGGTCCATTTTAATAAGATTCTACTTAAAACTGTCAGAAAATCATTAATTTTAACCTTAGAAACAGTATTTAGAGCTATCAATAAACCTGTTCCCAGGATACAAAGTTCTTTGAAAAGCTCCTTTAAGAAGGAATAAGAATCTATAAATCAACTGAGAAGATCAAATTAGTACGATTACGGTGCACGTTTTTACGATCCACAAATAGGTCGTTGGCATAGGTTGGATCCATTAGCAGAAAAATATAATTCTTTAAGTCCATACAACTATTGTTTTAACAACCCTGTTCTTTTTCTGGATCCAAATGGTGATTCTGTTAGAGTCGCTGAACAATATCGAGAGAAATACTCAAAGGATTTATTGACTTACAAACGAAAGAAATGAAGGATTGGGAAAAATGGAAAATGAAAATGTAGAAACTTCTTGCTTAAACTCTGTAAAAAATGATGATAAAATCTAAAGGTTCAAGGAAAAATTCTGTTTTGTCGACTAAAGAACCAGAACAGAAAAGAAAGGGTAGTACAAAAAAGCGGAAACTTTACCCGGTTCAGGATGAAGGTATTTTACCCATTCCTGATGATTATCCTGAAGGAATTAAATATATACTAAACAGCACAAAAAATCAACTTATCGGGAAAACATTACCCTAATGTGCGGAGTTTGTTGGAGAAGTGCCATTTTTATGCGTGTTATTGAAGAATTGACTATTCTAAGTCAGCTTCGAAATGAACAATAGCTTTTTCTAGTTCATTTGCATCTATTGAATTTAGGTAGCCTGCGATGGCTTCCTCAATAATATCCTTAATTTGCTTTCGCTCCCAGTAGGCAATTGCTTTAATTGTTTTATACGTTTTTCTGCTCAGCAAAAGCGTTGTTCGTTGTATTTTATCATCATTATCCTCCGGCGTTTTGATAAATTCCTCTTTTAACAAATGTGTTTCGGTAGGGGAGAAGATATCCTGAAAGCTATGGGTAAACTGTTTCTTTGCCATTTGTTCATTTTTTTATTTTGTATTCTACGTATTACTCAGTAATATGGGTAATATGAGTAATATTGATAATATCTGTTATAGAAATAAAATACTACTTCTCAAATCGGTTGAAGAACTCCATACAAAGGTGAGAGTAATCAATCGCACCTAAAGAATTTTTAGAATATCGAAAGATATCCTGTCCTGATGCAGGGGCTTCAGCTATCGAAATGTTATCTCTGATTTTCGTATCAAAAACAAGATCTGCGAACCGGGAATTGGTAAATTCAACCACATCACGACTAAGGACTGTGTTCTTCTTGTACATGGTAATGATTATTCCTCCAATCGAGAGTTCTGGATTTAACCTCTCTTTGACCTTGTCGATAATCTCCATTAGCTTTGCTAAGCCCTGGCTTGCCAGGTAATGTGCTTGTAGTGGAATCAGTACCTTTTCAGCTGCATTTAGGGCATTCACAGTCATCAGCCCCAATGAAGGGGGACAATCACAGAAAATGTAATCATAATCATTTTGAGTTTTAAGAAGTAACCTCTTAAGAAGATTTTCTCTACCAGGTTCCATTGAGAGTTCTAGCTCTGCTCCTGAAAGATTCATATTCGATGGTGCTAACCAGAGGTTGTCGATTATTGGTACTTCCGGGATTGGACATTGACCTTTTAACGCATTATACATGCTTGGCTCGGCTTCCTTAATCCCAAAACTATGGGATAAATTACCTTGAGGGTCAAGATCAACCAGAAGCACTCTTCTTTTCATCAAGGCTAATCCTGCACCAAGATTAACGGTTGTGCTAGTTTTGGCAACACCCCCTTTGTGGTTGCTGATAGCGAAGATTTGTGGTTTCATAGATTCATGTTTGGGTTATTAATATGATCGGTATTACTGATATGCTTTGTATTATTGATATTATTAGTATTACTTATTATTCATTGAGCAAAAAAAACTAAGAAAATTCATAATACAAATTAGCGAAGCACCACATATATTTTTATTTTATTTCTTTGGGCATTTCACGGTAGAGGGTATTTCCTTTGCAAGGTTTTTATTATTTCCGTGATCGTTTTGTTACAGGCTACATTATATTTCGGAAGCCTCTAAGCAGAAAAAAGCTTCTCGTGTTCTAAACCTTAAACAGCACTAATGCGAGTATTAAAAATAAATCCAGTAGAACTAATATTCACGATGTACAGAAATGTTTCCGAAGGAAAGCAAGATGGAATCAGGCTAACCTGATTCTGTTATCAGGATACTCCTGATATTCAATATATTAAAATTTTCCGATTCGGAACTATATTTAAAATAATTCGGAAAATATGTTTGGTTTAATGAATTATTCGTATATTTATTCCGAACTAATTCGGAATATATGACTGATTATGCTTCAATAAAGATAAAATCTAAGACAAAAAGTTCTGCCGACAGATTAATGAAAAAATTTGAGATGAACGGTCTGGAATTTTATGATTCTGTTATGGAATACTTTGAAGTTACAGGGGTAAATCCAAAAGATCAGGTAATACTTTCCCCGGCAGAAGAACTAAAAAAATTCCGGGATACGATAATCTCATTTATGAGAAAACAAGAGAAGGATTTTATAGTCCCAACCTTTGGGCACATAGAAACTTTGATTGCAAGATTTATGTTATACATAGAGGAAGAAGCCCCCAAAAAAGGAGAGACCACTGGGCAAAACAAAATAAAACCTTTTGCTCTTTCCGGGGAAATATCCACGGCAGAAAAGAGAGGATCTGCNNCTACAGGGCTGGAAAGAAAACCAGTTATTGAGCTTCCAATGGGAGATATAAACGAGTACAAAAAATACTTAAAAACGCTTTAATGTACGTTAAGATTCACTCATCAAAAAAGGATAATAACAGGGGTAGTTGTAACTCCCTCATTAATTATCTGGAGAAAGAAAACCTGGAAAAGGATGCCTTAAACCACGAGAAGTTTTTCGACCAAAAAAGTAGTGACGTTTCTTTCTATTCAGCGCAAAGTTTTATTGATAATAACAAAGGAAAACTCGGAAAAGACGAGACCAAGTTTTACAT
>PLLX01000159.1 GCA_003141415.1 Bacteroidales bacterium | reverse complement strand
CTGATTCCATTAAAAAGTTCCAATCCTACAATTCCGATCAACGCATCTCCGGCTCTGTAAGAAACGCCTCCCCATACTTTTTTATTGTATCTGATCAATGAAGTTATTGTAACCTGAACCACTTTTCCATCACTGAAAGCAAAAACGGAGGGGATTAATTCAAGCGATGGATTTGGTAGTTGCAAAGTGTATCCACCCGTCAGATAGTAATGCCTGCTTATATAGGGTGTACCTTTACTAAACTTAATTATTGGCTGGTTAATATGTGTGACTGAGAGTGATCCGTAATATTTATCGGTTTTGTAATAGAGACCAAGACCTGCATCAAAAGCAACATAACTCTCTTTGTTTTCGGGTATCAAAGGATCACCTGACACGGGTGTAAATGTATCACCTGAAGGTATCTGCCAATCGGGAGTAAGTGTTGTATTCAGCATGCCCAGATTTATCCCGATACCTAGTTTCCCGGCTCCAAGATCCATAAGATAGGAATAAGCTGCAGAAAGGTTTATGTCTTTATCAAAACCAATATTATCGCTTTCAACAACCAATCCCACCCCGCTTTTGATGCCGAAAAGCGAAACAGGGGCACTAATGTTGAAGACTGTTGTTGCAGGAGCACCTTTAAATCCGACCCACTGCTGGCGATTCATCGCAGTGGCACAGATCATTCCTGAAGTACCAGCCACCCCCGGATTATATGTAAGAGTGTTGAACATATATTGACTCGACAGTGGATCTTGTTGAGATAAAACCGGTTGTAGTAACAGGACTAAAAAAAGAAATGCTGTAATGAGTTTTTTCATCTCTTTAATTGCAGTTGCGATGCACATTGATTCAACGAGTAAAATAAATAAAAATCTAAGTGGTATACAAATTTACCGGTATTTATTTAAAAATTCGAAATACCTGTTATACGAACGTATTAAGATTTTGTTTCCAGGAAACAAAGTTGCACCTGACGCTTTTAGTTCAGGAGCGATCCCTGGGTATCAGGACTTTAGTCTTTCCACTGCCTGAACCCATCTGTCAGGAACTTCATTGCGGTTGGCCGTAAGATAATCTTCATGAGAACAAGCGACATACCGATTCTCATCTTTTTCAACCGGAAGTTCAATCCACCATCTGTCAGTCAGATTACTTTTTACAAATATCAGATCATTATCGAGATCAGTGATCCGAACATGATATTTAATAAATCTTCCTGAATTACTGATATTTAGAGAAGGCGTTTCATACTGTTTTTGCGAAAAACCTTCAAGGAAAAACCAAAGAATCTGGGCAGCAAGGCCGGTAGTCTGGTTACGGATATCAAATTCAGGATTGACATCGAATAGACCAAATATTTTTAACTTATCAGATATTCCTGCATATCTTGAAAGCAGACAGATCTCTTCTCCGTAGAATCCGTTCGGGGAAGGACTGATTGTCCCTGGTGCATCAGATTGTCTCACGGAAGAAATATCAAATATTGCAACATCCGAATCCCTGAAAAGGGGTTCTGTAAGGTAGATTGCCTGTCTTACATCACCTATCCTGAGAAGTTCGGATCTCCGTTTCATAAAACGGTTTATTATCTGTTGATCATTAAGATAGGTCTGGTACCCTATATTGATATAATGTGAGAAGGAACTTTTATGATTGTTAATTATTGTATTTAAATAATTAAATGAATCCGGCTCTTTCCGTTCACTGCTGAAGTCGATCCTCGGATCGACAGCTGTTAAGGTATATCTGGACAAAAACTGCGATATAGCCCTGTCAATAGCTGGAACGAGAGCACTGCTGCCTCCGATGATTACCGGGAAAATGTTTTCCCGGATTAGTAAAGATAAAACATCCGTAAGACCGGCGATAGTATCGTTGAAGGTAACACCCTGTTTCATGTTACCCAGATCAATTACTTTAGATCTTCCCGGGATTTTTGCAAGTCTGTATAATTGTCCCCTGACCATGTCGGGTCCACTTAATGAACCTGTATTTGGTGAGTTCCTGCCCTCGGGTACTCCGAGTATTGCAATCTTGTACTTACTGATATCTTTAACGGGTGTATTATCAGTATGAATGGAGATATTATGCGGGAAACCGGCTTGGGCAGTCAGGTGCTCAAATTCGGGGCCCTCAATGCTTACAGGATTAAAATAATCATTCAGGTCTACCATGGTATATTTTAAGAACTCTTCTTGGTTTTATCACTCTTTTCGATAATCTTAATGCAATCTTCTTTGGTGAGTTTTTCTGTATCTGCGCCCTTCGGGAGCCTGTAGTTTTGTTTATCTTTAACGATGTACGGTCCATATCTGCCGTTCAGTAGCATAATATCGCCAAAATCTTTCAGGACTTTCTTTTTATCACTCTCATTCTTCTCAAGGATTATCTCAACAGCTTTTTCAAATGTCACGGTATAAGGGTCATCAATGCCCTTTTTTAGAGAAAAGAATTTGCTTTTAAATCTGATATACGGTCCAAATTTCCCAATACCCACTACCATCTCTCCGCCATCATATTCACCTAATGAGCGTGGAAGGCGGAACAGGTTCAGTGCTTCATCGAGAGTTATTGTTTCAAGCAACTGGTTTTTCGAAAGACTCGCATATCTTGGTTTTTCTTCGTTTCCTGAATCACCTACCTGTGCAACCGGACCAAACCGTCCCATCCTGACTGTGACTGGTTCCCCTGTTTCAGGATGATTTCCAAGTACTCTTACCCCGGTTTTTCTTTCTTTCTTCTCAAGGGTATTTGTAATCGTCTTATGAAATGGTGAATAAAATTTTTCAATCATTCCGGTCCATTTAAGTTTACCGAGAGCTATCTCGTCGAATTGTTCCTCGACTTCGGCAGTGAAATTATAATCAACGATTTCAGAGAAGTTTTCAATTAGAAAATCATTTACGATCATTCCGATATCCTGTGGAAAGAGTTTTGATTTTTCTTTTCCCGTTACCTCTGTTTTGATTGAATTTGCAAACTTGCCACCCAGAAGAGTAATAATTTTAATCTGTCGTTTTTCTCCTAGCCTGTCCTCATGGGAAACATAACCGCGATTCTGAATTGTTGATATTGTCGGAGCGTAGGTCGACGGACGGCCAATACCTAATTCCTCAAGCTTTTTTACAAGGCTCGCTTCGGTATATCGCGATGGAGCCAAGGTATATTTTTGTGTTGCAGTTATATTGTTATAGGTGAGAGGCATCCCTTTTGTTACAGGAGGGATCACATACCTGTCTTCATCGGTGTTTTCCTGATCAGACGATTCCGTATAGACTCTGAGGAATCCATCGAACTTAATTACTTCCCCGTTTGCCTGGAATGTGACCGGAGAATTATTCATATCAATTGAAATAGATGTCTTTTCGATCAGTGCATCCGCCATCTGGGAGGCTACAGTACGTTTCCATATCAGTTCATAAAGTTTTTTCTCATTCTGCGTGCCGGCAGTGGTCGGGTTGTCGAGATATGCGGGACGAATAGCCTCGTGAGCTTCCTGCGCGCCTTTTGATTTGGTTTTAAACTGACGGGTTTTTGAGTATTTTTCACCAAACTCAGCTGTGATCATCTCCTTCGATTTGACAAGTGCAAGGTTCGAAAGATTTGTTGAATCGGTTCTCATATATGTAATCTTCCCGGCTTCATAGAGCTTCTGTGCTACGGCCATTGTCTGGGCAACTGAAAACCCCAGCTTCCTGTATGCCTCTTGCTGAAGTGTTGAAGTGGTAAACGGAGGAGCAGGTGACCGGGTTCCGGGTTTAATACTGATATTGTCAATTGAATACTTTGAATCGTTGCACAGCTCAAGGAATTTATGCGCCTCTTTTTCGTCAGGAAACCTTTTGGAAGCTTCTGCCCTGAGAGTAGAATTCTCACCTTTAGTTGAATCGATACTGAAAATTGCTGTTACTCTGAATGAGGATTCTGTCTCAAATGAGATAATTTCCCTTTCCCTTTCTACAATCAGGCGTACGGCTACCGACTGAACCCTACCCGCAGAGAGTGAAGGCTGTACCTTTTTCCATAGAACCGGGGATATCTCAAAGCCGACAAGCCTGTCAAGGATCCGTCGTGCCTGCTGGGAATTGACGAGGTTCATATCAACTTTCCTCGGGTTCTCAATGGCATTTGAGATAGCCTCTTTGGTAATTTCATGAAATACAATTCTCTTTGTTGTCAGGAGGTCGAGTTTCAAAACACTGGCAAGATGCCAGGCAATTGCCTCTCCTTCACGGTCCTCGTCAGAAGCGATCCAGATATTCTTCGAATCTGCAGCAGCTTTACGCAACTCGCTTACAACTTTTGTTTTTTCCTTAGGAACCTCATAATCGGGTTCGAAATTATTCTTAATGTCTATCCCAAGGTTCTTCTTAGACAGGTCTCTGATATGCCCGAAACTTGACACGACACGGAAATCTTTTCCCAGGAACTTCTCTATAGTTTTCGCCTTCGCCGGCGACTCAACAATTACAAGATTTTCGATCATTACTGCAGATATTTATTCTTTTTTTCAGACGACAAAGTAAATCAATTAGGTACCAAACTTCAAAATAAACCGTTAAGATTCTTTATTATTTACTATTTTTGGGCCAAACTTCTTAAGTAAATGAAAGGTAATACACACAATAAAAAATACCTGATCTGGTTCTGGGCACTGTTCATTTTTCCATTCGCTGTTGTTATAGCATTATTCATACTAATCTCCATGGAAAAACTTGGTCCCATGCCTTCTTTCGCGGAGCTTGAAAATCCGGAATATTATTTAGCAGCGCAGGTTCTTTCCGAAGATGGAGTCCTGCTTGGAAAAATCAGTATCGAGAACCGGACATGGACAGTGTATAAAGATTTATCACCCTATCTGACAGGAGCTCTGGTAGCTACAGAAGATATTCGTTATTACAGACATTCCGGCATTGATATAAAGGGTCTTGGACGTGCAGGCATACGCACCATGCTACTGGGTCAAAGCACTGGTGGCGGAAGTACAATAACGCAACAGCTGGCTAAGCAACTTTATCCGAGAGACACTGCAAGAAATTCTTCACTTTTGAGAAGGATCAAACTTGGTGTTTCAAAATTCAAGGAGTGGCAGACTGCGGTAAAACTCGAAAGGAGTTATACAAAAGAAGAGATAATTACAATGTATCTCAATAAGTTCGATTTCAGTAATAATGCTATTGGAATAAGATCTGCGGCAAAAGTTTACTTCAATACAACACCCGACTCACTTGACCTGCAGCAGGCGGCGGTTCTGGTCGGAATGCTCAAAGCGTCAACAAGATATAACCCGATAAGGCATTATGATCTTATGCTTCAGAGGCGAAATGTTGTAATTTCCCAAATGGCAAAATACGGATATATAAACACGTCTCTTGCAGATTCAGTAATGAAATTGCCTATTACGGTAGATTTCAGGGTAGAGGATCATAATAGCGGTCTTGCAACGTATCTCAGGCAATATTTAACAAACATAATGAGGAAGACTGAACCTGACAGAAATAAATATATCCAGCAAGCGTCATATGATGATGCATTATGGGAATGGAATAACAATGCTCTTTACGGCTGGTGCAATAAAAATAAAAAACCAGACGGGACCAGTTATGACGTTTACAGAGACGGGCTGAAGATATATACAACAATTAATTCCCGCATGCAAAAATATGCTGAAGATGCATTGACCGAACATCTCTCTAAAGATGTACAGCCTGGCTTTTACAGACGTGCGCGAGGTTTCAAAAACCCTCCTTTTTCGGATGATCTGACAAGAAAAGAGATTGATGATTTAATAATGACTTCGCTTAAACAAAGTGACAGGTATTATATATTGCGTGTAAGAGGTGTTCCTGAAGATTCTATCATGCTGGCATTTAACACCCCTGTAAAAATGAGAGTCTTTTCATGGAAGGGTGACAGGGACACTATAATGACTCCTCTCGATTCTATCAGGTACTACAAATATTTTATACGTTCTGCATTTATGGTGGAGGATCCTCATAACGGCAACGTCAAAGCTTATGTTGGGGGCCCCGATTTCAGATACTTTAAATATGATGCTGTAACCCAGCAGAAAAAGCAGGTAGGAAGCACAATTAAACCTTTTCTCTATACCGTTGCAATGCAAAATGGGTATTCTCCATGCTATGAGGTTGAGGACATTCCGCGTTCCTTTGATATTCCCGGCGATACTGTTCCATGGTCGCCAAGGAGCACCGGTCCGCCGGCATTTCATGGAAAAATGGTGACGTTAGCATGGGGGCTGGCAGAGTCTGAAAACTATATTTCAGCATGGTTAATGAAACAGTTCAAACCGTCAGCGGTTGCCGACCTTATGCACAAGATGGGGGTAAGAAGTTTTATTGATCCCGTACCCTCAATATTCTTAGGTACTTCAGATATCAAGCTGGAAGAGATGGTGGGAGCTTATGGAACTTTTGCAAACAAAGGAGTCTATACAAGACCAATGTATGTAACGCGGATTGAAGATAAAAACGGAAATACAATTTCGAAATTTACGCCTAAAATAGAAGAGGTATTAAGCGAAAACCAGGCGTATCTGATGCTTAATCTTCTTCAGGGAGTTGTCAGGTCAGGGACAGGAAATAATCTTAGAAGGGAACCTTATAATCTGATGAATCAGATTGGAGGGAAAACGGGAACAACACAAAATCATTCAAATGGATGGTTCATGGGTGTTACACCTAACCTTGTGGGAGGTGTCTGGTGCGGCTGGGAAGACCAGGCTATCCACTTTGAAACTTTAGGGGAAGGGTCGGGAGCACATATGGCGCTTCCGATAATGGCTATCTTTCTGAAAAAGGTATATGCTGATCCCCAGTTCGGAATCATGGAGGCTGATGAATTTGAGGTTCCGTCGAATTTTAATATGGAACTTGATTGCAATAAGGTTAAGAAATCCAATTTACATGGAGATAATTCGAGAAGGGTAAGGTACTAAATGACTCAGAGCCCGGAGCATGGAATAATTGATTTTCGAGCGAATCTAGGTCCTTAGCTAAACAGCGACGTTATCAGATTTTCAATCTTCCCTACATGAATCACTTCAATGTCCAGCCCTTTCACCGATATATTCCTGTGATATTTCGATATATATATTTTGTTAAACCCCATTTTTGATGCTTCACGGATCCTCTGTTCAATACGTGAGACGGGTCTGATTTCGCCTGACAAACCGGTTTCACCTGAGAAGCATACCTCCCGACCAATGGGGATATCAAGATTTGACGAAAGAATGGAACTTATAATTGCGAGATCTATTGCGGGATCATTTACTTTGATGCCTCCTGCGATATTAAGGAAAACATCTTTTACACCTAATTTAAATCCTGCTCTTTTCTCTAGGACGGCAAGCAACATGTTTAGCCTCCGAATATCGAAGCCGGTTGAGCTTCTCTGTGGAGTACCATAGACAGCGCTGCTGACGAGTGCCTGCGTTTCTATCAGAAAGGGTCTCAGTCCGTCAACTGTGGCTGCAATTGAGATTCCGCTCAATGCTTCATCGTGTTGATTGATAAACATTTCAGAAGGGTTATCTACTTCTCTTAAACCTGTCTCAACCATCTCAAAGATGCCTAATTCAGCTGTTGAACCGAACCTGTTTTTAACTGATCTCAGAATACGGTAAACATAATTATTATCACCTTCAAAATAGAGAACTACATCGACGATATGTTCAAGAACCTTGGGCCCTGCAAGTGTGCCATCTTTGGTAATATGACCTATCAGGAAAACAGGGATGCCGGTTATCTTTGAATATTTAAGAAGCTGTGCGGCACATTCCCTAACCTGTGTTACAGAGCCTGCAGAAGACTCAAGCATCGAATTGTTTATTGTCTGAATTGAATCAATTATTATTAATCCGGGTTTGATATTTTCAGCATGTGTCAGAATACTTTCAAGATCGGTTTCGCTCAGAATATAGCACTGGGGATTGGAGTTTTTCATCCTTCGTGCCCTGAGGCTTATCTGTTCTTCGCTTTCCTCCCCCGATACATAAAGGATATTTTTCCCTTTAAGTGCAAGAGCAAGCTGAAGTGCCAGGGTTGATTTGCCAACACCTGGTTCTCCCCCAAGAAGGATCAGCGATCCACCGACAATACCCCCCCCGAGTATCCGGTCGAGTTCTGAGATCCCGGTCTTCTGACGATCATGTTCATCAGCCTTAATACTATCCAGAAGTTCAGGTTTTCTTTTTTCCTGGTTCATAACGAACGAAACCTCACGTGAAGAAGCAGGAGCTATTATCTCTTCATGGTAGGTATTCCACTCTTTACAAGAAGGACATCTTCCGATCCACTTCGGTGATTCTACACCGCAGTTCTGACAAACGAATACTGTTTTGTTTTTTGCCATAATTTCTAGCCCCCCAACCCTCCGTCTGGGGGTGTCTTATCTTTTCTGAAAATTATGAAGAACGATATAGTTCCCATAATTGCAACAAAAATCAATTGCGACTCATGAGTAAGTAATGCATAGGCCAGTCCGTCTTCAATAGGTATTCCGTTAACAATAAGAAGGCCCCGTGAGACAATATAATGAAATGCACCGAGTCCGCTCTGAACCGGAGCCGACATTGCCAGTCCTCCTATTACAAGAATGAAAATGCCGTTTGCGAAAGTCAGATGCGAGGTGCTTTCAAGAGCAAATACAACAACCCATGTCATTAGTGCATAGTTGATCCAGATGAATATAGTATGGAAAATGAATTCCCATTTTCTTTTAAGATTGGTAATAGTTTTCAGTCCGTTAATTATTCCACGGATAAGGTCAAAGACCTTTGAAAAAAACCGGATTTTACGCAGCCTCTTTTTGTACCTGAGCATCAGAAGCATAGTGATTACTCCAAGTGAAAAAAGAATCACCCAGAGAATCCATGTGTTTCCAAAGATCGAAAATACTTTCTGCTGGATTGGTACGAGAATACTTTCTTTAAGAAACAAGCCTATTTGATCTCCGCTTGTAAATATAAGGATTATCATAATGAGAAGGAGAGAGAGAAAGTCTATAGTTCGTTCAATAACTACTGTTCCGAACAGCTGGTCGACCGGAATCTTTTCCTTTTTACCCAATGCTACACAGCGTGTAATTTCACCTATTCTTGGCAAAGCAAGATTTGCCAGGTAACCGGTCATCAACGCATAAAAAGCATTTCTCGTTGATGGTTTGAAACCGAGAGGGTTTATTAGTAGTACCCATCTTCGTGCCCGGCTTATAAAGGCAAACAGACCGAAGAGAATCGAAAGCAGGAGCCATGAATAGTCTGCTTCTTTCAATTCTGCCCCAAGTTTTGAAAAGTCAACATCTCGGAATGCGAACCAAAGAAGCAACACTCCAATCGCGAAGAAAGCTATAAATTTAAGAGTTTGCAGAATACCTTTTCTCAACTTCAGATCAGTTTATTGGTTTTAGTATCAGGGAAAATGATCACCGGTTTGAATGATTTTGCTTCCTGAAAATCGAGTAAGGCAAACGACATAATGATGATAGTATCACCAACAATAACTTTTCTGGCTGCAGCACCATTAAGGAAGATATCTCCCGACCCACGGACACCTTTTATTATATATGTTTCAAGACGTTCCCCGTTATTCAGATTTAATACATGGACTTTTTCGTTTTCTATAAGATTTGCTGCATCCATAAGATCCTCATCAATTGTTATACTTCCAATATAATGGAGGTTTGCCCCTGTAATTGTAACCTTGTGGATTTTTGATTTTATTACTTCTATTAACATGATTTGATATCTTGTTGATCCTAATTAAAGCGCAAAGGTAATTAACCTTTTGGTTCAGTCCAATCCAATTTCAATATTATCTATCAGGCGAATTTTTCCGGCCTGGACTGCAATGCATCCAAAATAACGTTTATCTTTTTTCATTTCATCTTTTGTGTTTAAAGGGATCAGTTCTATATCATCCACAATATCAAAGTATTCGACTTGGAATCCCGGTATGTTGTTGATACTGTTTGCAACCAATGATTTAATTTGCCGGATATCATAATTTTTAATCATAAGAGTAACAGCGGAGATAGTTTTATAGATTATTGGTGCATGGTTTCTGATTTCCGGATCAAGAAGGCGGTTCCGGCTGCTCATTGCCAATCCGTCAGGTTCACGTATGATGGGATTACCAATTATTCTCACTTTATTCCCTGTCTGTTTTACCAGGGCTTTGATAACAGCAAGTTGTTGAAAGTCTTTTAAACCAAAAATGGCAATATCGGGTTTAACTATATCGAACAATCTGCTTACTACCTGTGCAACACCATTGAAATGACCCGGACGGTGAAGAGCTTCCATTACATTGTCGAGGTTCCCAAAATGGAATTCCCGCTTATCTTCTCCCGGGTAAATTTCTTTGACGTCGGGATTAAATACCAGATCAGTTTTCCTCAGGACTTTCTTAAGGAGTTCCAGATCACTATCCAGCGTTCTCGGATAATTTTTCAGATCATTCTTATCATTGAATTGCGTAGGGTTTACAAAAATTGAAACAACGACTACAGGACATTGCTTTACGGCGCTTTCTGCCAGTGATAAATGCCCTTCATGAAGTGCTCCCATCGTTGGAACAAATCCTAAAGGAGAAAGATGCATTTTTCTTAACAGCGTTTGGAGTTCAATAACAGTACTTAGGACCTTCATTATTCTTGATTTTTTACAAAATTAAATTAAATTATTTAATCTGGAGTTCCGGGAATTTAAATACTAATTGATTGATTTTGACTTCGTCGAGCTCCTCCGCTCTGCGTCGTCGGTTCTTCGTTTACCCCATCCCAAGGGGAATAAATTGATTTTGACTTCGTCGAGCTCGTCCCGATAAATCGGGACGAGGTTCTTCGCTCCCCTAGGAGTCGGGGTAAATAAATTGATTTTCAAGCGATATATGATGTGATTTGAATGGATATATCTGAATATCCGCATTTTTATTATGTTATTAATTTTTACTATCTTTGCACCTTAAATCGAAATGGTATATCCAGGCAGGTAAATGGAAAGCAGGAAGGTATTATTCATTTCACAAGAGATCACTCCGTACTTAGGTGAAACAAAGTTGTCAAAAATCGGAAGATTTCTCCCCCAGGGCATTCAGGAAAGAGGCAAAGAGATCCGGACTTTCATGCCGAGGTATGGTTGTATCAACGAACGAAGGAATCAGCTTCATGAAGTAATCCGGCTTTCGGGGATGAATCTTATTATTGACGATACTGACCATCCGCTCATAATAAAAGTTGCTTCGATTCAATCGGCCCGGATGCAGGTCTATTTTATAGATAATGACGATTACTTCCAGAGAAAACATATTATCAGTGATGCGTCGGGACGGGAATTTGAAGATAATGATGAAAGGGCGCTGTTTTTTGCCAGGGGTGTAATCGAAACTGTTAAGAAACTGCGATGGGCGCCTGATATTGTACATTGCCACGGATGGATGTCGGCCCTTGTACCTGTTTATCTGAGAAGTATATACAATGATGATCCGCTTTTTCATAATTACAAAATAATCTATTCCATTTACAATAATGATTTTAAAACTCCGTTTAGATCAACATTCGCAGATAAACTGCGGTTCGATGGAATAGATGGTGAAAACCTTAAATTGGTTAAAAAACCGGATTTTGTTAACGTGTCAAAATTGGCTATCAAATACTCTGACGGAATCATTATCGGAAGCGAGGATATAAACGAGGAATTGAAAAAATACCTGATAACAGTTAACAAACCGGTTCTCGAATTTAAGGATGAGACCGAATATATTGATGCCTATAATGATTTTTATGACAAGATATTATAATAGATCCCGACATACCCACAGAATAGTTTCTGTCTCTTATCGTCTCTTTTGTAAATTCCGCATGACACTTTTTGTAGTGTTAGTCATATATGCAAGTTCATGCAAGAAGGAGGTATTAAATATCGGAGCAGATCTTCTTCCAAATGGTGATTTTGTATCCATTAAATCCATTGATACATTAAGTATTTTCTCTTATACAGGGTATACTGATTCAGTCAGGACTGACAATCCCACATATTCTTACATTGGGCAGCTCTATGATCCATATTTTGGTACCACAACTGCCGGATTTGTTTCTCAGATAAGGCTCAACACTAAATGGGACGGTCTTCCATTTACTGTAGATTCAATGAAGTTGTTTCTTCATTTCCTAAGCACAACGGGAGGAGGAACGGATGCGACGCATACTTTGACTATCTCTGAGATATCCGACCAGATTTATAACGATACAGCTTATTATTCAACCACACCCATAAACCTTACAGGGTTTAAAGTGTCCGATATTGCACTACCTTCACTTAGAACCGATACAATAAACGATATTGAACTGAATTTGCCAGGAAAAGGAGTAGAGTTCGGGGAATATCTTACACGCGACACTACAAAATTATTTTACAATAATAATGTACCTGATTTAAGATCTTATTTCAAAGGGCTTTACTTCCAGATGAATTCAAATTCTGACCCCTTGATGGTTTCTTTAAGTCTAGTATATGACCAGTCAACCTATTATAATTATTTTGTTTTATTTGTACATGATGATTCCGGTACCTCCAAGCAATATTCTTTTATCCTTGATGCAAAGAACATCAATGCGTCCTTTAATAAATATACACATGATTATAGTACAGCTATTCTTGGAGATAAAATAGTACACAGAAATACAAATTACCGTGATACACTCTCATACATGCAGTCTCTTAACGGCGTATATACAAAAGTAGCTTTGCCTGGCCTTGCAAAAATAAAAAATGATCCTTCATTTGGTAAAGTTGCAATTAATAAAGCCAGGCTGGTCATTCCGGTGCATTTCACTAAAACAGCCGCTAATCCCTTTATATCAAAATCGCTACCACCTCAGTTAGTTCTCAGATATAAAGCGAAAAGTGGAATTAAATATCCTGTGACAGACTATTTACTGGCATCTACCACGTTGGATCTCACTCACGCATTCTTTGACGGACAGCTCGATACCGTAGCACAAGTATATAATTTCAACATTCCTGATTTTGTCCAGAAATATCTTAATGATAACACCGGTAATGTGGAACCCGAGCTGGAAATCTATGAGGGATCCAGATCACCTTCCCAATCGGTCATAGTCCCCGCTCCGACGAATGCCATTTTTCAGGTGAATAAAAGCAAAAATCCTGTTAAATTTGAATTTACCTATACCAAGTTCTAGTTTTTGTGAACCAATATAACTACTTTCGTATTTACCTTCTAAATCTTTTTAATTATGTGTGGAATTATTGGTTATATAGGATCAAAACAAGCCAAGGAGATAATAATAAATGGTCTTAAAAGACTTGAATATCGCGGGTATGATTCTGCCGGTATGGCTCTTGTAAACGGGGAGGCCAAAATATTTAAATGTGCCGGCAGAGTAAAAGACCTGGAGGAGCTTGTTAACAAATCCAGTTTTAACGGTACTACAGGAATGGGCCACACAAGGTGGGCCACACATGGTGAACCTAATGAATTGAATGCCCATCCCCAGGTCTCCTGTAAAGGGAACTTCATCGTTGTTCATAACGGTATAATTGAGAATTATGCCCGCCTGAAGAAACACCTCGAGAGCAGGGGTGTAAAATTTACGAGTCAGACTGATACAGAAGTTCTTGCCAACCTCATTGAGCACATGTACCTCGAGGGTGATCTCACTGCTGAACAGGCAATTACACTGGCTCTCAACAGGGTTGAAGGGACCTATGGACTGGTGATAATCTGTACAAAGGAGCTCGACAGACTTTTTGCAGCCAAGAAGGGGAGCCCTCTTGTTATCGGAGTGGGAGAAGGTGAAAACTTTATTGCTTCTGATGCAACCCCTATTGTTGAATATACACAGCGGGTAATCTACCTGAATGATGACGATATCGCTATCATTAAGAAAGATGAACTTGTCCTCAAAACCATAAGATCTGAAAAGATACAACCGGAAGTCAAAGAACTGGATCTTAAGATAGGGGAGATTGACAAGGAAGGTTTTGCTCATTTTATGCTGAAGGAAATTTTTGAACAGCCAAGGGCAATTCATGATACCTTCAGAGGAAGGCTATTACCTGATTATTCAGGCGTGATGCTTGGTGGACTGCATGACGTTATTGAGACAATGACCCAGGCGGAAAGAATTATAATAATCGCCTGCGGTACCTCGTGGCATGCCGGATTAGTTGGAGAATATATTTTTGAAGAGTACACAAGGATTCCGGTTGAAGTGGAATATGCATCAGAATTCCGTTACAGGAATCCGATAATAAAAAAGGGTGATTTTGTAATTGCAATTAGCCAGAGTGGTGAAACAGCTGACACTCTTGCAGCTGTTAAGCTTGCAAGGGAAAAAGGGGCAAAAGTCATAGGAATATGTAATGTTGTAGGCAGCAGTATTCCCCGGGAAACTGATGCTGGTGTATACACACATGCTGGTCCGGAGATCGGTGTTGCATCAACAAAAGCATTTACAACACAGGTTTTGGTTCTTGCAATGATGGCTTTTGAAATAGGTCATAGAAAGGGAACTATTTCCGATTCAGCATATAAAGAACTTATTACCGAACTGGCAGCAATCCCGGGTAAAATTGAGAATGCGCTAAAGATAAACGACCAGGCTCTTGAACTTGCAAATTTTTTTCAGAATACACACAATGCTCTTTACCTTGGAAGAGGATATCTCTTCCCTGTTGCTCTTGAGGGTGCTCTTAAACTGAAGGAGATTTCATATATCCATGCTGAAGGATATCCTGCTGCAGAAATGAAACATGGCCCGATTGCCCTTATAGATGATAATATGCCTGTTGTTGTTGTCGCTACGAAAGATGACACTTATGAAAAGATTGTAAGTAATATACAGGAGATTAAAGCCAGAAAAGGGAAAGTAATTGCAATTGTCACTGAAGGCGATGAAATAATCAGCAAGATGGCTGACTATGTTCTGGAAGTTCCTGAAACACTTCCAATTTTTTCAGGCTTGCTCGCAGTAATCCCGCTTCAATTACTTTCATACCATATTGCCGTATTAAGAGGGTGCAATGTTGATCAGCCCAGGAACCTTGCTAAGTCTGTAACTGTAGAATAATAAATCTTAATTGTTCCGTGATGAACTTAAGAGATGATTTCAGGAACTTAACGGGGCCGGAAACCTCAACCTTAATGTCTAATGGTTGCACTTGCGATGACTGGTACCTCGTTAAGGTCAAAGACGGATTCGATCCCGGGAAGTGTGCTAATGTAATTTTTTCGGGTGATATCAGGCTTGGAGTTTTCAATGAACCATTTATCGATGAATCCGGAGTTAACATCCGGAGTGGTATTCGGAATGCCAGACTCCATAACTGTACCATCGGCTCAAATGTTATAATCAATAATATTGGCGATTATATTGCAAATTATAATATTGAAGATAAAGTTGTTATAAAGAACTGCGGAATAATACGTACTGAAGGAAATTCAACTTTTGGAAACGGAACCACAGTAAATGTCCTTAATGAAACCGGAGGAAGAGCAGTTAAAATATGGGACAGGCTTTCGGCACACGAAGCCTATATTATTGCCTTATACAGGCACAGGCACGAAGCTGTAAGAATAATCGAGAAAATGGTTGATGATTATTCTTTATCTCACTCATCCGGAAGAGGAACCATAGGACAAAATTCCAGAATTTTCAACTCAGGCAACATCCGTAATGTAAAATTCGGACCCTTCAGTCATGTTGAAGGAGCCATAACACTTAACGAAGGATCGGTAAACAGTTGTGAGGCTGATCCTGTTTTTATTGGACCGGGAGTGATTATGGAACATTTTATTGTTTGTTCAGGATCAACAGTTACAGAATCGACGCTTATTGATAAGTGTTTTATCGGACAGGGATGTGTACTCGCCAAGCAATATTCAGCAGAAAACTCATTGTTCTTTGCCAACTGTGGTGGATATCACGGGGAGGCATGTTCAATATTTGCCGGGCCATATACTGTTACCCATCACAAATCAACTCTGCTGATAGCCGGGATCTTTTCATTTATGAATGCCGGCAGCGGCTCGAACCAGAGTAACCATATGTACAAACTTGGACCCATTCACCAGGGTATAATGGAAAGAGGTTCCAAAACAACCAGCGACTCATATCTTCTGTGGCCGGCCCGCATCGGTCCTTACACTCTTATAATGGGCCGACATTATAAGAATATGGATACTTCATCTCTTCCTTTTTCATATCTTATAGAAAGTAATGATGAGAGCATACTTGTTCCCGGAATTAATCTCAGAAGTGTAGGTACAATAAGAGATGCCCAGAAGTGGCCCATCCGCGACACGAGAAAAGATCCTTATAAAATAGACCAGGTAAACTTTAATCTCCTCAGTCCATATACAATCCATAAAATGTTTGAAGGAAGGGAACTCTTACGAAAACTTAAATCGGAGTCGTCGCCGGGAACAACTTCATTTACTTATAATAGCATGAAGATAACCGGACCGTCACTGGAGCGGGGAATAGAACTGTATCAGACCGGGATTAATAAGTTCCTTGGAAACTCCTTAATAAAACGGCTTGAAAAATGTGAGTTCAGAACAAATAAAGAGCTTCAGCACCGGCTTGCTCCTGATCAGTTACATGGAAAAGGAGAATGGGTTGATCTCGCTGGATTGATTGCGCCGAAGAAAGATGTCAACAAACTTTTAGATGAT
Organism: Bacteroidales bacterium; assembly: GCA_003141415.1. Taxonomy (GTDB): domain Bacteria; phylum Bacteroidota; class Bacteroidia; order Bacteroidales; family VadinHA17; genus LD21. The sequence continues at coordinate 22,345 of PLLX01000159.1, read as the reverse complement.
GTTGAATCGGGAATGATTGCTTCAGTTGAAGTACTGGCACAAGAATTTATCCGGTTGCACAATTCCTATTACGACTGGGAATGGACCTGGGTATGTGAAAGGCTAGAGGAAGAGGTCGGTATTTATGTTAATAAACTAACTGCGGAAGATGTTATCGGAATAGTTGAAAAATGGGGGAAAAGCGTTATTGAACTGGATAACCTTCTTTATGAGGATGCAAGGAAAGAATTCACTCTCTCGTCTATGACTGGCTTTGGGATCGACGGCGGGGATGAAGTTAAAAAGCTTGATTTTGAGCAGGTAAGAGGAGAGTTTGAATCAAATAGCGTTGTAGCAGCAATTCAGGAACATATAAAACAAAAGACTTCTCTTGGAGATGAGTTAATAAAACGAATGAAAAGAATTCTTTAGTGTCGGTTATTATCTGCCGGAATACATAAGGTCGTAGTACTTACTATAATCTCCTGATAAAACCCTGTCGAGCCATTTGATATTTGTGAGATACCATTCTACTGTTTTTTCTAGACCATCAGCAAATTCAGGTATCGGCGACCACCCAAGTTCTTTTTGCAATTTCGAGGAATCAATTGCGTATCTTAGGTCATGCCCGGGCCTGTCTTTCACATAGGTAATAAGCTTCCCGGATGTTCCCGGAATACGGTTAAGTTTATTATCCATTATCCTGCAAAGGAGTAGTATCAGATCGAGGTTTTTCCATTCATTATTACCACCAATATTATAGGTTTCCCCAACCTTTCCTCTATGAAAAATAAGATCTATTGCTGAAGCGTGATCTTCAACATATAACCAGTCGCGGACATTCTCTCCCTTTCCGTAGACAGGAATAGGTTTGTTATTTTTAATATTGTTTATTACAAGAGGTATGAGTTTTTCGGGAAACTGGTTTGGCCCATAGTTATTCGAACAATTGGAGATTACTGTGGGAACATCGAAAGTATGGTTATAAGCTCTTACCATGTGGTCGGAGCTTGCCTTAGAGGCCGAATAAGGACTTTTGGGATCATACGCAGTTTTTTCTGTGAATAGACCTGTTTTCCCGAGTGAACCATAAACTTCATCAGTCGAAATATGATAGAAAAGCCTTCCCTCAAATGCGTTCTTCCAGTTCTTAAGAGCTGCATTAAGGAGATTGACGGTTCCGACGATATTTGTAAAAACGAATTCATCGGGTCCGGTTATTGAACGGTCGACATGCGATTCTGCTGCAAGATGGATTATACTATCAAAGTTGTACTTTTCGAAAAGATCCAGAACAGATTGTTTTTCAACGATATCAATTTTTTCAAACTTATAATTTTTTTCTTTTTCGATATCGGTAAGGTTTTCCAGGTTGCCGGCATAAGTTAGTTTATCGGCATTAACAATAATGTATTCAGGATATTTGACAACAAATCGTCTGACAACGTGTGAACCGATAAAACCTGCACCACCGGTTATGAGAATTGTTCGTTTCTTACTCATTTTTTATTTTTCCTGATAATCTTTTCCCAATCCCAGGCTGTTTTCATTGCCTGATCGAGTGAACTTAACGTTTTCCAGCCCAGTTCTTTATTAGCATAGGTTGGATCGGCCCATATTTTTTCTATATCTCCGGCTCTTCTTCCAACTATCCTGTACTTCAATTTAATTCCCGAAACACGTTCGAATGATTTTATCGCCTCGAGAACTGAAACTCCCTTGCCGGTACCAAGGTTAAAGATCTCATAATTTGTCTTGTTCTTACCTTCAATAAGCCTTTTTACAGCCACTACATGAGCTTTTGCAAGATCAACTACATGAAGGTAATCTCTGATACAGGATCCGTCCGGGGTGTTATAATCATCTCCGAAAACTTTTAGCTCTTCCCTTATTCCATATCCGGTTTGAGTCAGATATGGAACAAGATTTTCCGGAACACCTTTTGGCAGTTCTCCTATCAGGGCAGAAGGGTGCGCCCCGATCGGATTAAAATATCTTAACGAAATTGCTTTTATGTTCTTATCAGAAACAGTTGTATCCCTTATAATTGTTTCCCCTATTTGTTTGGTATTTCCATAAGGTGAAGTGGCGGGTTGGAGTGGAGCATCCTCACTTACCGGCAACTTTTCCGGTTGTCCATATACAGTGCAGGAGGATGAGAATACCAGGTCGGGGATCCCATAGCGTTTCATTACCTCAAGCAGATTAACCAATGATAAAAGATTATTCCTGTAATACTCCAGTGGTTTATTAACTGACTCACCCACAGCTTTATATGCTGCAAAGTGAATAATAGCTGAGATATCTCTGTGTTTCTGAATAAATCTGTCAAGTTTTTCCTGGTCACAAAGGTCCAGTACTTCCAGAAGAGGGTTAACTCCTGTTATCTTATGTATTCTGTCGACTACATCTGCTTCGGAGTTGTACAGGTTATCAATAATTATTGTGTCGAATCCCTCCTCGATTAGTTCAACTGTTGTATGAGAACCGATGTACCCGGTTCCCCCGGTTACCAGGATTTTCTTTTTCATTTACAGGCTCCAGTATGAATGGTCTCTGATTTTTCCGCGAAGGACACCCTTCACATCAACAACGATTCCGTCCTTATTCAGCAAAGGAGTAAAAAATGATTCATCCAGTTTTAAATATTCTTTATGACTTACGGCAAGAATTACTGCATCGTACTTTCCTGAGGGTTGGGCGATCAGATCGATCTGATATTCTTCTTTAACCTCATGTTTTCCGGCTCCGGGATCGATAACATCAACTGATATTCCAAAATCATCGAGCTCATTGATAATATCTATGACCTTCGAATTACGAATATCGGTTACATCTTCTTTAAAGGTTATACCCATTATCAGAACACGGGAACCCTTAAGATTCTTGCCGGCAGCTATTATTTTTTTGACCGTCTGTTTTCCTATATACCTGCCCATACTATCGTTGATGAATCTTCCCGAATCAATCATCTGGGGGTGATATCCGAGGGCTTTTGCCTTGAATGAGAGATAATAAGGATCGACGCCAATACAATGTCCTCCGACCAAACCAGGATAAAATTTAAGGAAGTTCCATTTTGTTCCGGCTGCTTCGAGTACTTCAAATGTATTTACACCAAGCCTGTTAAAAATAATTGACAGTTCATTCATAAATGCAATATTAATATCGCGCTGGGTGTTTTCAATGATCTTTGCTGACTCTGCAACTTTAATTGAGCTTGCCCGGTGAACACCTGCTTTGATTATAAGTTCGTACGTTTTTGCTATGTTTTCAGCTGATTCTGCATCGCAGCCGCTTGTCACTTTTACAATTTTGGTGAGAGAATGATTTTTGTCACCCGGATTAATTCTTTCAGGCGAGAAACCGACTTTGAAGTCAGTACCGCATTTAAGTTCAGAATACCTTTCCAGTACAGGAATGCAATCCTCTTCGGTACATCCGGGGTATACAGTTGATTCATAAACTACATAATCTCCTTTTTTTAAAACTCTGCCAACTGTCTCAGATGCTTTAAGAACAGGTGTAAGGTCGGGTAGATTAGTTTTGGTTGTAGGAGTAGGTACGGCAATAATATGAAATGAAGCCGTTTTTAAATCTGAAGGATCGCTTGTAAGAACAATATCTGTATTCTTAAATGCTTCAGATGTAAGTTCATTACTGGGATCTATGCCCTTTTTCATCAGGTCAACCCTTTCTGGTTTGATATCAAAACCTACGACTCGGATCTGTTTTGCAAATTCAAGTGCGATTGGCAGGCCTACATAACCAAGGCCGATGACTGAAAGTTTAGTCTCCTTATTAATAAGTTTATTGTACATAGATTATATTGTTTTTAATATTGGATGATAGTCTCCCCGAAGTCCGACGGGTTTTGAATTTCTTATTGTGTATGCGGTCTCAACTGACTGACGGGCTTCTTTAAGTCCGAATCCTCTGCCTGCAAGTATTTCCTTGTATGTCAGTGTATGGAGGTCGGCAAATCCTTCACTGAATTCAATCTCCTCCCCGTCAATAGTGATGGACCTGAAAGTTCTCTTACCGGCCTCTTTACATAAAACCGGAATATCATTATAATCGAGACTCAGGAACCATCTGACTCTTGCATTTTCAAGTTCGAGATAACCTGCGGCTTTATGAGGTTCAGAGATATGAACAATGTTTTTCCGGGTATCGCCAAAGATCCAGCTAAGCATGTCAAAAAAGTGAATGCCGATATTTGTTGCTACCCCTCCTGATTTTTGAATATCTCCTTTCCATGATATTGAATACCAGTTTCCCCGGCTGGTTACATAAGTCATGTCAATATCATAAATCTTACCTTTTGGTCCATTCCTGATCTTCTCTCTTAATTCCAGAATTTTTGGATGAAGCCGCAGTTGAAGGACAGTGTAGATTTTGCGACCGGTTTCATTTTCAATCTCCTGTAATGCGTCGACATTCCATGGATTAAGCACAATCGGTTTTTCACAGATCGCTTCAGCCTGATGACGCAAGGCAAATCTTATATGAGAATCGTGAAGATAATTAGGAGAACAAATACTTACATAATCGATTTTTGTACCTGTCCGTTTAAGTTTGTCAAAATGCCTGTCGAACCTTTCAAACTCTACAAAAAAATCACTTTCCGGGAAATAACTATCAATTCGCCCCACACTATCAAATTTATCAAGACTGGCAAGGAGGTTGTTGCCTGTTTCCTTTATGGCATGAAGATGTCTTACAGCTATATAACCCGCAACACCTATTATTCCGAAATTTTTTGGAAATTCTATCATACTCATTTGATCAAAAGACGAACAAAAATACTAAAATATTTTAGAAACTTTGCCATCTTCAATCTTGTATATCTCTCCACTTTCAGGACATGAGGCAAACCCGGCACTGTCAAAGTTCAGTTTATGGCCGTATTCACTCATCCAGCCGGTTTGTTTCGCAGGATTACCAACCACGAGGGCATAAGGTTTAACATCTTTAGTAACAACTGCTCCGGCACCTATAAATGAGTAAGTCCCGATTTTATTTCCACATATAATTGTAGAATTGGCTCCGATTGAAGCACCTTTTTCCACGATAGTGGTGTAATAACTATCTTTTCTGACTATTGCACTCCTGGGATTTATGACATTTGTAAATACCATTGACGGACCAAGGAAGACATCATCTTCACAAGAGACACCAGTGTAGATTGAGACATTATTCTGAACTTTGACATTCTTCCCAAGTTTTACACCCGGCGAGATGACAACATTCTGTCCGATATTACAGTTTTCACCGATTTCCGAACCCTTCATAATGTGACTAAAATGCCAGATCTTTGTTCCTTTTCCAATTTTGCAACCGTCATCTATGACAGCTGTTTCGTGGGCAAAATATTCCTTCTCCATTATAATTATTTATCGAAGAATTCCAAAACTTTAAGTGTAATATAATCAAGCTGTTCCTTCTCCATGTCGGGATGCATCGGTAAAGAGAGGACCTCTTTACACAGCGATATTGTAACAGGAAAGTCATTCTCTTTATAATCCAGGTAGCCGTAAGCTTTCTGCATATGAAGTGGACCCGGGTAGTAAACCATCGAGGGGATGTTTTTTGACTCCAGATATTTCTTCAGTTCATCTCTTTTCCCGTTTTTTACCTTAATTGTATATTGATGAAATATATGGGAAGAATAACCTGCCCTTTCTGGAACTGATATTAAAGGACATCCCGCAAATGCTTCGTCATAGTGGTCAGCAACAGCTTTTCTAGCCGAATTGAATTTTGAAAGATGTTTAAGTTTTACCCTGAGAACTGCTGCCTGAATCGTATCCAACCTGGAATTAACGCCAATATCATCATAATGATACCTTACTTTCATGCCATGGTTAGCGATGCTCCTAAGCTTCCTGGCCAAAGTCTCATCGTTAGTATATAGAGCACCTCCATCACCGTAACAACCCAGGTTTTTAGACGGGAAAAATGATGTTGTACCAATATGCCCGATTGTGCCTGCTTTTTTTGTAGTTCCATTTTTAAAGAGGTAATCTGCACCGGTAGCCTGTGCAGCATCTTCGATAATAAAAAGATCATGCTTTTTTGCCAGTACCAGAAGACTCTCCATGTCAGCACATTGACCAAACAGATGGACAGGAACAATTGCTTTTGTTTTTGAAGTGATAGCTTTTTGCACAGCTTTTATAGAGATATTAAATGTTCCCGGTTCAGGATCAACAATAACCGGTTTAAGTCCAAGCAAAGCAACAACCTCAATTGTAGAAATAAAAGTAAAATCTGTTGTAATGACCTCATCTCCAGGTTTCAGACCGAGAACCATCATAGCCAGGTGCAGTGCATCAGTTCCATTTGCACAGGATACCACATGTTTCACTCCCATATACTCCTGAAGCTCTTCTTCAAATAGCTTAATATCAGGACCTTTAATAAAAGCAGTTGATACAAGGACAGATTTTATTGCATTATCTATTTCCGACCCGATCTTCTCATACTGAGCCTTCAGGTCGACCATATGTATCTCTCTCATTTTATGTGAAAATTTGGAAATACGAAGATAATATTTTTTTATAGATTTACGCCAAAGTCCGCTTTCATCGGCATACTATGAAAGAAGGCTACTATCAACGACAAATACCCCCTTTGTATTTCCCCTCAAGATAGGGGTTTTACATCTCGTCCTGAATATTTATTGACATTGACTTTTTTTTTAATTAAATTTGTATTGATTAAAGAAGAATCAGCAGTGGATGTAACAGCTTTTGTAAGGGAATTATTATTCGGACATGATTGTGTTATTGTCCCGGGGTTTGGTGGCTTTATAGGGAACTATACACCTGCCAGAATCGACAAGGGCCCAGGTACCTTTTATCCCCCTGTAAAGCAGATATCCTTCAACAGGAACCTGAATCATAATGATGGTCTTCTGGTGGGGAGGATCTCCAATTCCTTGCAGATCAATTACGGTGATGCCAGAAACATTGTCGAAGAATTTGTTATCGGACTTAGAAAGAAACTTGAAAAAGGAGAGAAAGTTGTTTTTGATAATATAGGAAGTTTTATCAATAACCACGAAGGTAATGTTCAGTTTGAGCCGGACAGGAATGCAAACTATCATCTTGACTCTTATGGGCTTGAACCTTTTCAATGTTTACCTCTTGAAGGATATGATGTAAGAAAACGAATCATCAGACACATAGAAAAGGATCCTGTAAAACAGGCATCAATAAGAAAAGTACTCTGGAGGGCAGCTGTGATCATTCCACTCCTTTCACTTCTCGTAATGGTCCCTTTAAAAACAGATCTATTTAAGGCAAAGGTGGAAGCTACAACTATGAATCCTCTCGTAACAGCTGAATTTGAAAATAATAAAAAGGCAGTGGATGAAGGTAATTATATTAAGCCACCAGAGGTGGAAGAGAAAGCAATACCAGACTCAGATGAGACTACTCCTCCGGCAGTCGTCGTACCTGTTGCTTCAGAAGCGAATAGTTACATTGTAATAACAGGTAGTTTCAAATTAAAAGAGAACGCTGATTCACAGTTTAATATATTGAAAGAGGAAGGCTTCACGCCCGAGATTATAACAGCCTACAATGGTTTTTACAGAGTTTGTGCGATGATGTGCAACGATCTGAATACAGCTGTCATCAAAAAAGACAGTATCGCGAAAAAATTCCCGGGGAGCTGGATTTTAAGAAAGAAATAAACTCACATTTGATTTAAACCCCCTTTTTATTCCTCCCACGCGGGGGGAAATCCCTCCTGTTTTAGAATAATTATTGAAAATACCAAAGCATTATCTCCCCCTTGGGCCAGATGCCGCGAAGAGGCAGAGGGGCTTATTTTATCATACTCCCATTACTCACCTTATTCACCGGAGCAACCATAACTAATTTTCCGTTTTTATCTTCAGCCATAAGGATCATACCTTTCGACTCAATACCTTTAATTTTCCGTGGTTCCAGATTGGCAACTATTGATATCTGTTTGCCAATTATGGCTTCCGGTTCATAGTATTCTGCGATTCCTGATACTATGGTTCGGATATCAATACCGGTATCGATTTTCAGTTTAAGCAATTTAATGGTTTTAGGGACTTTCTCAGCTTCAAGGATGGTTGCTGTTCTGATATCTATTTTGGTGAAGTCATCAAAAGTCACAGGTTCTTTTCCGGGAGAGGTATTTGCAGCTGTTTCCATATTGGCTTTTTTTGTTGCAAGAAGTTTATCCACCTGCCGTGTGATTTCTTCATCTTCAATCTTTTCAAAGAGCAATTCTGGTTTGTTAATCAGATGATCAGGAACAAGCAGATCTGATTTACCGGCATTTTCCCATTTCAACTCGTTTAAATTAATCAGCTTGCGTAATTTCCCCATCGAGAACGGAAGAAAAGGTTCACAGATAATCGTCAGATTTGCAGTAATCTGAAGAGCTATGTTCATAATTGTTTTTACACGTTCTGGATCGGTTTTGATAACCTTCCACGGTTCTGCATCGGCCAGATATTTATTGCCAAGTCGTGCAAGATTCATTGCTTCTTTCAGAGCTTCACGGAACCTGAATGTCTCAAGACAATTTTCCACATTTTCCTTAACATGTTTTATCTCATTCAGCACAAATTCATCATTTGAATCAGTATTGGCTCTTTCAGGAACTTTCCCGCCGTAATAATTATTGGTAAGTACAAGAGTCCGGTTGACGAAATTTCCCAGAATTGCGACAAGTTCGTTGTTGTTTCGCGCCTGAAAATCTTTCCATGTAAAATCGTTATCTTTTGTTTCGGGCGCATTGGCACAGAGCGTATACCTCAGAACATCCTGTTTCAGAGGAAAATCTACAAGGTATTCGTGAAGCCATACGGCCCAGTTTCTTGAAGTTGAAATCTTATCGTTTTCGAGATTCAGAAACTCATTGGCCGGTACATTTTCAGGGAGGATATAACTGCCTTCGGCATTAAGCATTACGGGGAAGATAATACAATGGAAAACAATATTGTCTTTTCCTATGAAATGAACCATCTTTGTATCCTTATCCTTCCAGTATTTTTCCCATGCCGGAGTAAGTTCTTTTGTAGCAGAGATATAACCTATAGGAGCATCGAACCAGACATAGAGAACTTTCCCTTTTGCACCCTCGACAGGTACGGGAACACCCCAGTCGAGATCGCGGCTGACAGCTCTGGGCTGCAAACCCTGATCAAGCCAGGATTTACACTGACCATACACATTTACTTTCCACTCTTTATGATCTTCGAGAATCCATTTTCTCAGCCATGGCTCATACTTGTCGAGAGGGAGATACCAATGGAGAGTCTCGCGCAATACCGGTTTACTGCCGCTGACTGTGGAGTGAGGATTTATAAGTTCATTAGGACTGAGTGAAGTTCCACATTTTTCACACTGGTCACCATAGGCATTCTCATTTCCGCAATGCGGACATGTCCCCATTATATACCTGTCGGCCAGGAAACAACCAGCTTCCTCATCATAATACTGTTCAGATGATTTTTCAGTGAATTCGCCTTTATCATAGAGAGTTTTGAAGAAGCCGGAAGCAGTTTCGTAATGTACTTTATTTGATGTGCGAGAATAGATATCGAAAGCAATGCCAAAATCTTCAAATGCCTTTTTATTCATAAAATGATATCTGTCAACTATCTCCTGCGGTGTTACCCCTTCTTTACGTGCCTTAAGAGTAATCGGAACTCCATGTTCATCGGAGCCACAGATAGATATCACGTCTACTCCTTTCATTCTCAGGTATCTGGTATAAATATCAGATGGTATATAAACCCCTGCAAGATGACCAATATGTATCGGGCCATTTGCATAGGGAAGTGCTGAGGTGACAAGATATCTTTTGAAATTCTTCATGATATTGATAATGAGGTGTTAGCAATTTTTAAAACCGAACAAAGATAATAAATTTAAGTTTCTCTTTTACCCAAAAGCCCCGATGCCGCTTCCTTCGCCTTTATGTAGCCGCTTCGGCGAAGCAAGGGTGGCATCTCCCCCAAAGGGGCGAAAATACTTTTGCGTTTAACTCAATTTGCCTATTTTTACATACAATAATGTTTATATGACTGCAAACAAAATACAGCCCCCTTTTCTGAAATCTGGAGATGAAGTGGTAATAATTTCTCCTTCATTTTGCATAAATGAAAGCATTTTAATTGAAGCTGCGGGATTTCTTGAGAGTTGGGGTTTACGTGTCCGCATCGGCAGGAACGCTGCGAAAAGGAACGGCTCTTTTGCAGGGAGTGATGAAGAACGGTTATATGATCTTCAGGAAATGACAGACGACCCTGATATTAAGGCAGTATTCTGTTCAAGAGGAGGATACGGCCTTTCTAAAATAATCAACAGGGTCGACTTTTCGGCTTTGAAAAATAATCCAAAATGGTTTTCCGGATTCAGTGACATAACTGTACTGCATATGTGGCTAAATGAGGTATGCGGAGTTATGTCAATTCACGGAGAAATGCCTCTTAACTTTAATAATACTGAAAAATCCAGTGAAACATTTATCTCTTTAAAAAAGGCATTATACGGTGATCTCAGGTTTCATGAATGGACAGGTAACATTTATAAACCGGCGAATGTGACAGGAGAAGTTACAGGAGGAAATCTTTCACTGCTTTATAGTCTTTCAGGAACTCAGGCGGAACCCTCAACAAAAGGAAAGATTTTGTTCATTGAAGAAGTGGGAGAGTATTATTACCACATCGACAGGATGCTGACCTCTCTTAAACTTTCAGGTAAGCTTGAAGGGCTTTCTGCAGTAGTTGTCGGAGGAATGAATAAGATTGAAGAGGCGAAGATGCCCTGGGGTAAAAATGTTGAAGAGACTATTCTTGGAATTGTAAGTGAATATAATTACCCGATCCTTTTTAACTTCCCCGCGGGTCATATTGCTGATAACAGGGCATTTTATATTGGGAAGCAGGCAAAAATTGAAATTGAAGGCAATAATGCAAAACTTCGATATGCCTGATAATCAGAATGCTGATATAAGGAGATCGAGGTCTTTTGATATGATTCCGAACTTCTGGCCTAATGTTTCATTTGTAAGCATACCATTATATAAATATGCCCCATTTCGCAAACCCTGGTCATACTTCAGCAACTGGGTTATCCCCCCCGCGTCAGCCATACTCTGAAGCAAGGGTTCGAAAATATTGCTGAGAGCTATTGAAGCCGTTCGTGAAACACGTGATGGCAGATTCCAGGCAGAAAAATGAACAACGCCGTATTTCTCATAAACAGGATCCTTCAGGGCACGGCATTCCGTTGTTTCGATACAACCACCACGGTCAATACTCAGGTCGATTATCACTGCTCCTTTTTTCATGTTCCGGACCATATCTTCTGTTATGTAGTACCAGGGCCTGAGATCTTCAAGTTCAATAGCGCCGATCAATACATCAGCTGACTTAAGAGCTTTCCTCAGAACCTGAGGATGAAATACTGAAGTCTGAAGACGTTGCCCCAGTTTATCCTGGAATTTTCTCAGGCGTGGAATGGAATTGTCGAATATTTTTACAGTAGATCCCAGTCCGATAGCTGCTCTTGCAGCATATTCACCTGCGGTATTTGCACCCAAGATGACAACCTCTGTCGGAGTGACTCCGGTAATCCCACCAAGCATTACTCCCTTGCCTCCATGCATATTACTGAGATATTCCGAAGCAATCAGAAGTGATGTTATTCCTGCAATTTCGCTCATCGATTCCACAACTGGCAGTTCCCCATTACCGTCACTAATCTTTTCAAACGCGATTGCTGTTACTTTTTTTCTTATAAGTTTCCCCAGAGTCTCTTCATCAAGCTTTAGAACATTAAGGTATGATAAGATCAACTGATTGCCCTTAAGAAATTCAGTATCTTTCTCCGAAAACGGGGCAACTTTTATTACTGCATCGGCGCTGAAGACCCGTGCAGGTGAGTCACTTATTATAGCTCCGTTCTCGCTGTAATCCTTATCAGTATAATTTGCTCCAACTCCGGCACCTTTCTGAACAATAACTTCATTGTCTCTTTCAACCAGCAGACTTACTGCTTCAGGGGTCAAAGCGACTCTTTTCTCATCATCGTTGTTGTCGCAGGGAATACCAATCGTAATTCTACGGTTCTTAACGGCAGTCTCAAGGTGTTCCTCTTTTGGCATGAAAACTGTGTTTTCAAAACTGACTTTTCCGCTCTTAGCTTTGCCATTCATCATTGTGAGGATGTAATTTCTTCAAAGGTAAATAATTTGGAATTGAGAGCAAAATAAGATAGCGTTAAGATATTGAAAGTATCCTCTGTTCATTGTTATCAACTGAAATTCTCACATTTATTGTCTCAGGTGGAAGCAAATCTTCTATAAGCTCGGGCCACTCCATAAAGCAATATGAATCACCGGTAAGGTACTCCTCAATACCAAAGTCATACACCTCTTCCTGTTTCTTGATTCTAAAGAAATCGATATGAAATAATGTTTCATGGGAAGATGTTTTATATTCATTTACGAGGGTAAAAGTAGGGCTGCTGACAATATCTACCGCACCAAGAGATTCACAGATGGCTTTGATAATTGTAGTTTTACCGGCACCCATTGGTCCATAAAAAGCAAATATCTTCTTATCTGCAAAATGTTTCAGAAGCTGTTTTGCAGCAGCATGTAAATGTCTTTTGTCTATTATTAAAATTTCCATCAGGTTAAGAAACTAACACTTAAACAGGTTCAAGGCATGCAACCGGTATCATTATCTCCTGCATTGAAATCCCGCCATGCTGAAAGGTATCCTTGTAATAACTTGCATAATGATTAAAATTATTCTGATAGACAAGAAAGTCCTGATTCATGGCAAAAATATATCTCGAACTTAAATTGGTTTTCGGCAACATTGCTTTTTCCGGGTTGGTTAGCTCGAAAACTTTTTTTGAATCGTAATCGAGGTTTCTACCCATTTTATACCTGAGGTTAGGCGATGTTTTCCTGTCTCCTATGATTTTTATCGGATTCTGTACTCTTATCGTACCATGGTCAGTGCTGAAAATTATCTTAACCGGATGCGAGGCAAGTGTTTTTAGTAATTCGAACAAGGATGAATGCATAAACCAGGAACGTGTCAGGCTCCTGTACGCTGGCTCATCATTAGCGAGGTCGCGAATCATACTTATCTCAGTTCTGGCATGGGATAGCATATCAACAAAATTGAAAACAAGTATATTGATATCGTTTTCAAGCATTGACCTTACTTTTTCATTTACTTTTTTACCTTCAAGGCTGCTGCTTATCTTATTATACGACCATTTGTACTTAAGCCCTTTACGCTTCAGCTGATCTCTGAATAGCTCTTCTTCAGAATTGTTTTTACCCTCCTCTTCATCATCGTTTACCCATAGACCAGGCATAAGTTCTGCAATTGCAGATGGCATCAGACCTGAGAAAATAGAATTCCTGCTGAATTGGGTTGAAGTTGGCAATATGCTGTAATACAGATCTTCTTCAATAATCCTGTATATCCCCGATAGTTCTGCAGAGATAGTTTTCCACTGGTCATACCTCATATTATCTATAAGGATAAAGAACAGTGGTCTGTTTTGAGTTATGCAGGGAAAAATTTTCTGCGTAAAAAGCGCAGGGGAAAGCAGTGGTTTATTTTTATTTTCGGGCCGGAGCCAATCCAGATAATTGGTGACAATAAATTTTGAGAAGGAATTATTTGCCTCGTTCTGTTGCAACTTAAGGATATCATTCATCCCCGGATCAGTTGATTTTTCAAGCTCAGATTCCCAGAAGACTATTTTCTTATACAACTCCGTCCAGTCAGTGAAGGTTGATGCCGAAGAGATCATGCTGCTGATTCGGTTGAATTCCTGCCTGTAATCGGTGGTTGTTTTTTCAGTAATAAGGCGTCGTTGATCTAGAATCTTCTTTATAGCAAGAAGTACCTGCTTTGGCTTGACCGGTTTAATAAGGTAATCTGCAATTTCTGATCCTATGGCTGTTTCCATTAAATCTTCTTCATCACTTTTCGTGATCATCACAACAGGGATATCGGTCCTGACTTCCTTAATCAGTTTTAATGTCTCAATCCCGCTTAACCCGGGCATATTTTCATCCAGAAATATCAAATCGTACCTATTCTGCCTTACAAGGTCGATCGTATCGTTACCATTTGAACAGGTATCGATCTCATATCCTTTCTCCTCAAGAAAAAAAATGTGAGATTTAAGTGCTTCTACCTCGTCATCAGTCCAAAGTATTTTTATTTTCCTCATTTCAAATATTTTTCCTTGAAGAAAAGCAGATAACGCCCCGGATCTTTATCCTTATTGAGGGCTTTAAGGTTGTTGTCGCTTATAATAAATGAAATCATCTTTGCACCTGTCGGATTTCTTACAAACTTTTCAGCTTTGAAAGCATTGTAATAATCCAATGCCTGAGTAAAATTTGAAAACCCGGAAACAATTATCTGAATAAATTTATTCTCAACAAGTTCTCCCTTTGTCTTGTAATTTTTATTTGTAAAATTATCTATGTTATAGCTGATTACATCGAATGACCCCTGGTTCAGATTAAACGCAGGATCACTAATGATCAATGCGAATACATGATTTACAGTTGTATCCGCAGTGTAAATTTCAGTAGCAATTTTTTTATCTTCTTCAACTTTAAGCTCAGGCATTTTCTGGTTAAGGTATGCAATTATCTCTGCAGCTTTCTTGCTCTCATTTGTTCCCGGCCATACTTTAATAAGTTTGTTTAGTTCTTCTTTGAATGTTCTTTCATCACTTGTTCTGCCAACCGAATAGGCCCGAAGAAGTAAAAATTTTGGAGCGAGCTGATCCTGAGGATATCTTTTCAATGCATCATCACTGATAGAAATTGCATCAGTGAATTTTTCACCCGTATATGCATTATAAGCATCATTATAAGTTTTTTCAGCCATCTTAAGTTCAGCCATTTTTTTCTCAGAATAGGCAGGATCTGAAAGTATTTTGGAAAACTCATTATCAGGATATTTCTGAAGTAATAGTTGTCTGTATGTTTCGGATTTTGCATTATTACCTTCCTTATTGACATTATAAAGACTATATAATGCTTCAGGAACAAGATCACTGGAAGGGAAACGGTTGATAAGAGATTCGAATGTTACCGTTGCTTTTGCGGGGTCCGAAATCCGTTCGGCATATGCTTTGCCTGCATTTAGCATGGCTAAGGCTATTTTATCGTTTGAAATATTAATTAAAGAGTCTTTTAATGGTAGATTTTTCAGATAGAATTGAGGTTTTTTAGGGTCGGTTTCAGCTGCCAGAGTGTCAGAAACATGCTGGGTAGTCTCATTTGGGTTATTGGAAGTCTGGGCATTATTTACTCTTGTTTTGTTAGACCTTCTCCAATTGTCTTCAATCTTTCTGTCACCCCAGCGTTTACGGAATTCAGTCCGGCCAAAAGTTAAAGCGGTCTGATTATAAAAATACCATTTGCCCTCCTGATCTATATTCCCCTGATTACGTCTTTCGTTCTCATAAAACTGTCCAAGATTGTATCTGTCTGAATTTGCTGAAGTTTTGCTTTCACTTTCGTTTTTAATGACATTCGCAATTATTGATGAAATCAGAGCATTCCTCTCAGGCTCAGTCATCTTGGCAATCCTTTGCAAACTGTCCTCACGCTGTATTATAGTCAATTGAGAGACAAGCGCATTCAGACCTTGTGATTTGGTTTTTATTGCCAGGTAATCGGGATATTTCTGGTCAAGAAAATAAACAGCACTATCGTAGTAGGTCCCTGCTTTCATATAATTGGGTTTTTTAAAATAATATCCCGCTAGAGCAAGGTAAGATCTGCCTTTCTGACTCTGATTCTGCGATTTTGCAATTGCAGATTTTCTGTAGTATCCCAGGGCTTCTGATTCCTTTCCCTCTTTCATCGACAGATTACCAAGGGCAAAGTAAATCTGGTCCTGATACTCTTTATTCTTGGAATCATTAAGCATTCTTTCAAGCTCCCGTCTAATTTCCTGAGGATTACCGGAGTTAACATCAAAAACACCGGCAATGTTTATTGTGGCATTAAATTCAACATCATAAGGCGGGTTCATTTTAACAACTTTCCGATAAAGCGATGTTGCCCTGGCTCCATCTCCCGTCTTTTCATATAACTGAGCCAGAAGATATGTCAACCTGTATCTGGCCCTTTTACCTGAAACAATTTCAATTGATTTTCCCAGTGGATCTATAGCTTCCGGATACCTTTTTTGTTTTATGAACAGATCTGCAAGTGTTGTATAATACATTGATTTTAATGACTTTGTAAAGTCTGTTGTTATATCCAGGCCACTTATTAATCTGAATGACTCGCTATAATTGCCACTCTCATTATATATTCTGGCCAGCCAGATAACAGCCTCAGTCTTAATTAAAGGATCGTTTGCATCGGTAATACAGTACTTGAATATTGAAGTGGCCTCTTTATACTCATGCTTATAAAATCTGGCTTTCCCGATAAGCAGATAACTGTCGTCAACCCACTTATTATATTCTTTCATTTCGACGAGTTTTTTATCCTCTTCGGAAAGCTCATGTGACTTTTTGAATTCTGGTTTTGCAGTTATAGACTTCAGTGAAATAAGCTTTGAAGCTTTCTGTATTGCCTTTTCCATGTCGGAAGAACAAAGAGAGACTGTGGAAGGGTCACTATACTCAAACACTTTCAGTAGTTCTGCATAATCATCCTGATAGCTTCTCGATATTTTAACCAGACCAGCCTTAAAGCTCTCATATCCATTAAAGTAGATGTTATATCTGGCTGTCATGCCCTGATAAAACCTGCTTGCGCCCGTGTTNNTTTCAAAGGTAAATAAAATTGAGCTGAAGTGGTTTCTCAGGCTGAAATTACTCTTTTTATTTCGGGTACTTCCTTCATTATAGCCTGTTCAACTCCAGCCTTTAAAGTCTGCATACTGTAAGGACAACCATGACATGCACCAGTAAGCTTAACTTTGACTGTCATATCATCAGTAACATCAATGAATTCTATATCTCCTCCATCAGACTGAAGATAAGGTCTTACTCTCTCAAGAACTTTCAGAACGCGGTCTTTAATACTAGTTGTTTCTGTCATATCTTTTGTAAATTTATTTAGTAATCTCAAGTTTAATGGTTGGTCCCTGCTCTTTGTTTCTTTGACCGACTCTTTTAATTAATTCCTCTGCAAGTGCCATGAATGCTTTTCCAATGATTGAATCATTAAGGGCCACAGGTTCACCATTATCGCTGCCTTCACAGATACTCTGAACAAGAGGAATTTGTCCAAGTAGAGGAACATTCATTTTTTCAGCAAGTTTCCTGCAACCCTCTTTTCCGAAAATGTAGTATCTGTTGTCAGGAAGTTCTGCGGGTGTAAACCACGACATGTTTTCGACCAATCCAAGAACCGGTACATCAATTTTATTGCTCCTGAACATCGCAATTCCCTTTATCGCATCTGCAAGAGCAACCTCCTGAGGAGTACTGATAACGATGGCTCCGGTAACAGGTACTTCCTGGACTAGGGTAAGATGAATATCGCTTGTCCCCGGGGGTAAATCCACAAGCAGGAAATCGAGTTGCCCCCATTCGCCCTGCGTTATCAGTTGTTTTAGAAAATTGGAAGCCATCGGACCCCTCCAGATAACTGCATCTGCCGGATCAACAAAAAAGCCTGTCGAGAGAACTTTAATTCCGAATTTAGCTAATGGGATAATGTGATCGCCTTGTTCGTCTCTTTTTACCTCGGGTCTGAATTTTTCCTCATTAAACATTTTTGGAACCGATGGTCCGAAAATGTCTGCATCCAGGAGTCCGACAGAATATCCCATTCGTGCAAGAGAGATAGCCAGGTTTACAGCGATTGTCGTCTTTCCTACACCACCCTTTCCTGAAGCGACAGCAATTATATTTGATACTCCGGGTAAAACAGCCGGAGGTTTATCCTGTAGTTTTCCAACTATGACTTTTGGCTGAACTTTTATTTCGTTAATTACAGCATCGGGACCAAGAACCTCTTTAATTGTCCTGACAATTGTGCTCTTGATCGATGAGATAAAAGGGTCGTTTGACTTTTCCGGAGTAAGGGTTAGAGAAATCCCGTTTTCACCTGATTCAACTTCCGTGATCATTCCCAGCGTAACTATATCTTTCTTCTTTTCCGGGTGAATTACTCTTGAAAGGGATTGTAATATCTGGTCTTTTGAAAACATTTTATAACCCTTATTTTTATTTGATTTAAATATAAACAAGATGCAAGTTTACCGGTTTTTTAGCGAAATACAAAATGTATATAGTAAAAGTTTGGAGTGAGCTAGAGTTAAAATACAATTTAGGGGAACTGTTTCGGAAGCAGTAGCCCCTCTGTCCCGCCGAATCGGGACATCTCCCCCAAGGGGGAGACAATTCTCAGCTATTTAGTTGAATTACACTAGAATGCAGAGGATTTTTCCCCCCAGTGGGGGGAATCAAAAGGGGGTCTCACTCTAGGCACTCCAAACTTATTTAAGTTCTTTTCCGGGATCCCAAAAGTTTTCCTCAAAATTGATAATCCTGTCATTTTCAATGATGATGCCCTCATTTTCGAGAAGTTGTTTCATGGTTGTTGAATTACCGAAATGGTGTTTTCCGGTGAGAAGGCCACTACGGTTTACAACTCTGTGGGCAGGAATAAATTCCTGATTACTGTGGCTTACATTAAGTGCCCATCCAACCATTCGGGCTGATCTTCCGGTACCCAGATAGCGGGCAATGGCACCATATGAAGTTATTCTTCCGTAAGGTATACACTTTGTCACCTCATATACCTTCGAGAAAAAGTCGTCATTCTTTTTTTGCTTTAGCTGAGACATTTTCGATAGTTTTTTCTTTATCCAGTCTGAAGGTGAGGTAATTAATTTTCAGACCCGCATCCAGAAAAATCTTTTCATAATGGGTTCTGATTGAGAGGATATTTTCATTTTTTTCAGAATACAGATCGTTTGTTGAAAGGATAGTTTCAAGGTTATTATAACTTAAAACTTTAATTGTAAATTCGTAAAACTCTTTGTTATCGGTTTTCAGATGAATTAATCCCTTATCTTTCAGGAAATGACGATAAGAATTAAGGAACCAAGGCGATGTTAGTCTTTTATTTGAGTTTCTTCCACCGGGATGAGGATCGGGAAAGGTAATCCAAATCTCATCAATCTCATCTGCAGAAAAAAAGGAATTAATGAATTCAATTCTTGTTCGCAGGAAAGCTACATTTGGAAGATTCTGTTCATAGGCTGTTTTAGCTCCCCGCCACATACGTGCTCCCTTAATATCAATTCCAATATAATTGTTATCCGGAAAGCTGTTTGCCAGACCGACAGTGTATTCTCCTTTACCGCATCCAAGCTCTAGAACAATGGGATTTTTATTTTTGAAAAGCTCCTGGTTCCATCTGCCCTTTATAGGGTGATCTTTCCAGGCAACTTCCCCGATTTCGGGCTGGATTACATTATTATATGATCCTAACTCAGTCCATCTGGCCAGTTTATTCTTTCCCACCTCCTGAGATTTATTTTTTGATCTTTTCTATTCTCAATCCGAAATCATAAACACCATTCAGATTTTCGACACGCATACCATGCTGAATCTTAAACACGTATGTGCCTTTTAAGGGGAAATAGACATTTGATTTATAAGGAAGATTCAGTTCATGTATATCGCCAAATCCCCTGCCATACCACTTCCCCTTTTCATCAGCAAGGTAGTACTGAAGAGTATCAGTAATCTTCTTACCATCCGGCGATGTTGTTGTCACAAAAAGATAAATATTACGAAATGAGTAAGAGGAGCCGTTTCTGATAGTAAAAATTACATTATTGCTGTTAAGGGTATCTGTAATAGGAACTT
The DNA here is from genome assembly GCA_003141415.1 of Bacteroidales bacterium. Lineage (GTDB taxonomy): Bacteria > Bacteroidota > Bacteroidia > Bacteroidales > VadinHA17 > LD21. The sequence goes on along the minus strand of PLLX01000159.1, from coordinate 2,468 downwards.
TAAAAGCTGGGATATCCATCAGTTTCCAGGTTTCTCCAGCCATTGCCTGGGAGTTTGTATAAACAATATTACTGTTGCATGATAAGAGTAATAATAAGAATATCAATATTAAAATGAATGAAAATCTATTTATTCCTTTTATCATTGAATCTTTTGTTTTTTCTTTTGTGTGGATTCTTGCTCTGCTGATTTTTGTTTTCAGGTGGATCGAACCTTGTGAGGCTGTTGTTCTTCAATAAGTCCTGAGAGACTGGCGTTATTTCCCAAGATTCATCGACCAGTTTAAGTTTGTCGACTTTTTCCCCATTTCTGTTGATAGCCTGAATCTCCCTGACTCTCTGTACAGGCAGTGCGATCAGGTTCGCATTTGAATGCGGATCTGTTGAATACCAGTACAGACCTTTATGAATTTCCAGCTTCTGAAAATAACCGGTACAATCAAGCGCTTCCAGCGGAACATCTCTGGGTGGAAATGATCTTTGTGCATCAACATAACAATCCAGTTCAAAGTTGAGGCAGCATTTCAGTTTACTGCATTGCCCAGCTAGTTTTTGTGGGTTCAGCGATAACTCCTGGTATTTGGCATGAGTCGTAGTAACTGAAATAAAATTGGTTATATGTGTTGCACAGCATAGTTCTCTTCCACATGAGCCGATTCCTCCGATCCTTCCAGCTTCCTGGCGTGCACCTATCTGGCGCATCTCTATCCTCACCCTGAATTCATCAGCAAGGACTTTAATAAGCTGGCGGAAATCCACTCTCTCATCGGCAATGTAATAGAATATAGCCTTTGTCTTATCGCCCTGGTATTCAACATCCCCGATCTTCATATTAAGTTTGAGTTCTTCAGAAATTTTTCTAGAACGCAACATAGTTGTGGTCTCAAGTTTTTTCGCCTCTTCCCACTTCTGAATGTCAACAGCTTTTGCTTTGCGGTAAACTTTTTTCAGATCATCGGATAATAGATGTGCCTTGAGTCTTTTTAATTGTTCTTCAACCAGATGTCCAACCATCGAAATTCTGCCTATATCATGTCCGGGCGACGCCTCCACGGCAACCACGTCACCAATCTCAAGTCTTAACCCGTTTACATTCCTGAAAAACCCTTTTCGCGTATTCTTGAATCGGATTTCTACTATGTCATTAACATCCGGAATTTCGGGTAAATCTTTCAACCAGTTGAAAGAATCCAGTTTATTATATCCGGGCTTATATATTATATCAGGCATCCGGATCTCTTCTCCTGTCTGCCCTTGAATATCTTCATTATCTGTCATAAAACTCTTTAGATTCAGAAATTACTCTGCAAAAGTAGTGAATAAATGAATCAATTTCAATATTCGGTGCTTTGATCAACGGATAAGCCTGGTAACTTTCAATGCCAGATCAAGGAAGATTATTTTTGCATTTCCGTTTGATTCGATATGGGAATAAACCAGGTTTAGCTCTTCGTTAAGCGGGTAGATATTATTCTGATTGATGGAAGGGTGAAATTTTCTGGAAAAATCTGCCTCATCGCCTGTAAGATAGACCAGGCTGTTCTTCAGCTGATCAAGCGACAGCATCAGGTTTTCCCTGAGGAGCCTCAGGGAAAAGGATATAAAGTTTTTCTGTGCCTCCCTGCCTGTTGAAGCCATCTCTTCAGACCAGTTGATTAATGAAATGACATCACGTTTCCAGGCAAACCTCATCAGACTCTTAAAACGTTCAAGATTTGCCAGAGAAGAATCTTCGTTTTCACAAAGTTCAATTGCCCTGGTTATATTTCCGTTTGATACATGCGATATATCAACAGCTTTTTCAGTAGCAATTTTGAACCTGTCTAAAAGATATTTTTCAACGTCGCGACTGTTAAAGGAAGGGACCTTAACAAGCTGACATCTTGAAAGAATTGTAGGGATTACCTTATCGGGCTCTTCAGAAACAAGGAGGAAAAGAGTTTTTTCAGGTGGCTCCTCAATCATCTTCAGAAGTTTATTGGCTGTAGCCTGATGCATTTTTTCAGGCATCCAGATTATCATTATCTTAAAGTCCGATTCGAAGGTCTTAAGACTCAGTTTTTTTATTATTTCAGAGGCTTCCGAGGCAAATATCATCCCCTGGGCATTCCCGACCTCAATGGAATCCATCCAGTCATTGAGAGTAAAATAGGGTGATTTCTTTACAAACTCTCTCCATTCCTCTAAATAATTATCACTGACCGGATCTGTGGTTTTCTTTCCTTTTATAACCGGAAAGACAAAATGAAGATCGGGATGGATAAGTTTCTCATATTTTACACACGATTTACAGGTACCGCATGAATCATAGTCTGTTCTGTTTTCACAACTGATATACTTTGCATACGCCAAAGCCAGAGCCATACTGCCGCATCCTTCAGGCCCGGCAAAGAGCTGAGCGTGGCTTACTCTCTCTTCCTTAACGGACCGGAGAAGCTTTGATTTGATCTCTTTTTGACCTGGAATCTG
>PLLX01000022.1:7512-21999 GCA_003141415.1 Bacteroidales bacterium | reverse complement strand
ATTGGCATTGAAGCCAATCCTCCTCCAAATGAGAAGAGATCAATCCTTAACATTAATGTTGCCAACGTAAAATATCCTTTGGAAAGGATGAAAAGGAATAATATGCTTATTCCTGTTAAAGACAGTGCAAGTAGAAAGAACCAGAAGGTCTTTGATTTCACTGATTTTTCGGATATACTCAGTTCCTTACTCGATAAAAGATAACCTAAAAGTCCGGCAAATACCAATACTAATGCAGGATGTAACCTGGTCAGGAACAAACCTGCAGCAATAGCTGCAATAATCCAGTCATTTATGGTCCGGAAATTCTTCTTGCCAAAGATGTAAGCTGCGTTTGCTACGATAGCAACCATAATAACTCTTAAGCTTGCTAAAACTAATTCAACTCCCGATATGTTTCTGGAATGTTTGTATAAGACAGATAAAATAAACATAATAAGAAAAGCGGGAAGTCCAAATCCTATAAAACATACTATAGAACCTTTGATACCTTTTAGTTTCAATCCTATATATGCCACTAACTGCATTATTATAGCTCCGGGAATAACCTGACAAAGTGCAAGGCCTGAGTCAAAAGTATTTTCATCCAGCCATCTCTTTTTATCCACAATGTGTTTTCTTACATGTGCAAACATTGCTAACCCTCCAAAGGCAGTAAGACCCATCCAGAAGAATGCCAGGAATAAATCAATATATGAAGGTTGTTCCTTCTGATTAATTAGCATTGACGGTAGCAATTTTAATTTTACCTAAAATTAGTATTAAGCAGGAATAACTTGATAAAAAAATCTAATCCCAAATTAGGAAAATTGAAGACTAGATTGTTTATACAGCCGTGGGAGAGATATTTAATAAAGTATAGATGAATGTATTAATCTAACATCATGCATAATATGGACTCTTATATTTACACAATGATTGAACCCGAAACTAAAAGAAGAATATTCAGTTTTAAGTCCTATGGAATTGCTGTATTAATTTTTATGATCTTTATTATAATATCGTGTAAAAACCCTAATTCGCCTTCTTACAATAAAGTTTTAAACGACTTTGATACAACCAGTTACTTTATAGCTGTTGATATAAAATCTCCGTTTTATAAAGGACGCACAATAATTGAAAATAATAATCTTTACATGTATTTACACAAAACAAAGGGGTTTGATAAGGTAAAATATATTTATTTTATGAAAAGAACATTAAGGCATCATAGAGCTTTAAAAATTACAGATAAGGATATTGTCGATTGGAAATTCATAAAAGTAACGGAGTTGGAAAGTGTTATACACATTGCCGACCGCGGCAGGGACAACTTTGTTGCGAATTACTTCAACGGAACAGTTTTAAATTCTGTCATAACAGATATAGAGCAAAATGCTGTAATAAATCAACTTTTCTATTGGGGAATTCCTGCTAAAATCGATAAACTGACCGGAGAATTAATTATCGGGTAGATTTGATTCGGTGAATTAACGTTGCCTCATAACAGTCACATAATATAATCTGCAAAGCCTGTTCAGTATTCTGATAAATCTCTATCTATTTCAAATCGATCGTATTTTAGATCTTGCCAACTTTTCCACTTCTTTCAACTTCAGATTGATTAAGCCAGATCAATCACCACCCTGATATAGAGAGGCTGGTGAAAATATAAAAAATCTTTGAATATTTTATTGTTAAGAGTTTCTTAATCAATGGTTAAATTATTGTTAATGAAGGATATTCGGTATTCAAATGGTTTATCTTTACAGAATTGGAAGAAGTAAATAAAATGAAAAGTAATTAAAATAAATTATCATGAAAACAAAAATTTTTTTAACTGCATTTTTGGTAGCAATCTTTAGCGTTTCAAGTACCTTATTTGTGTACTCACATATAAATGTCAGCTCAAGGCAAACGCTAACAAACCAGAATAACAGTCCGATTGAAAGGACTGCCCCGGTTGTTTTAACTTCGATGCAGGCTCCTGATGGACCTGTTGACCTCACATATGCTGCCGGACAATGCGTTCAGGCAGTTGTACACGTCAGGGTAAGATCAACTATCGCTAATGACGATGGATCTGATAATCCGTTCTCTCAGTTTTTTGGTGAAAACAATATGAAACAAGAACCAAGAAAAGTTACTGGTTTCGGGTCGGGCGTAATCATTTCTCCTGACGGATATATAGTAACCAACAACCATGTAGTTGACGGAGCAGATTCTATTCAGGTGACTCTTAATAATAATAAATCGTATACTGCTGCAATCGTCGGAAGAGATCCTGATACAGATCTTGCATTAATCAAAATTAATGCAGAAAACCTGCCTGCAATAAAATTTGGCGATTCAGATAACCTGAAGCTCGGAGAATGGGTACTGGCTGTAGGAAATCCTTTTAACCTTACTTCAACAGTTACAGCAGGGATAGTAAGTGCAAAAGGCAGGAGTCTTGGCATGGATGGCAGTTATAAACTTGAATCTTTTATTCAGACAGATGCTGCCCTTAATATGGGAAACAGCGGAGGAGCACTGGTTAATACCAAAGGAGAGCTTGTAGGAATCACCTCTGCAATAATTTCACCAACCGGAACTTACTCAGGCAATTCATTCGCCATTCCGATAAATATAGTTAAAAAAACCGTAGCTGATCTGCAGAAATATGGAAAGGCACAAAGGGCCTTTTTGGGAATAACTATCCGGGAAGTCACTTCAGATCTTGCCCAGTCAGTAAAACTCGAAAATGTAAGCGGGGCATTCATTGCATCCGTTGTTCCGGACGGTGCTGCTGCAAATGCCGGACTTAAGGCAAAAGATGTAATTATAAAAATCGACGATAAAAATATTGGATCCCCTGCTCAGCTTGAGGAAACATTAGCACAGCACCATCCGGGAGATCAGATAAATATAACCTATTTCAGGAATGCCAGGGAGAATACAGCCCCGGTTGAACTCAAAAATGTTGATGGTACCACTTCAGTTGTTCTGGAAAGCACAGATGAAGCAGTTTTTGGTTCCAAACTAATACCCCTCACTTCACAGGAGAAGGAAAAATATTCAATTGATTCCGGAACAAAAGTCACCAGTGTTGGTGAAGGAAAATTAAAGGATATTGGAATTAAAAATGGAACCATAATTTCTACAATAAATGGGAAAAAGGTAAATAATGCTTCTGAAATAAGAGAAGCAACCTCTGGTGGCGAATTCCTTTCAATTGATGGGATACAACCCAATGGGACATATTTCAGTTATCAGTTTAGAAATTAAAATATCATGGGTTATTAGCAAGTTGTGATTATTCTGGAGCACCATCGGTCGGCAAAATGATTCAGATAGATGGTGCTCTTTTTAATATTCTCAGTCGACACATTAGAGAATCCAACAATTTAAAAATACCTGTTCAAATAAAGGGTGATTCTCTTGTTCAGAGTTAAATAAGTTTGCTCAATTTCGTAAAACCATAGAATTTATATGAACATTTGTTCATTAAAAACTTGCATTTTGAACATTTGTTCATTAATTTTAATGCAAATTAATTTATATGGCGAGGAATAAAAAAGACAGGCTTATACAAATGGCACCGCATTTTTCCGGATTCAATCCACAGGGAGTACAAAGCAAACCAGGGTCGGAAGTTTCTATCAATTTTGAAGAGTATGAGGCATTGAATTTATGCGATTATGAATTACTTAATCAGGCTGAAGCTGCAAAACTGATGAATATTTCAAGACCAACTTTCACAAGAATATATGAAAGTGTACGCCGGAAAATTGCAAAAGCCTTTATTGAAGGAAGTTCAATTTTATTTGAAGCTGGGAATTCAAGTGTTTCTGACTGGTTGAAATGCAACGACTGTCAGATAACCTTTACCGTTCTGGACAATTCTGATAAGTGTTGTCCTGTTTGTAAATCAAATGTAATAACCAAAAACTAATAGCAATATGATTATAGCCATAGCTGCCAGTGAAAACCATTTAAAGGCAATTGTTGATCCGCATTTTGGAAGGTGTGATTGGTTTTGCTTGTACAATACCGAAACCGCTAAAAGTTCTTTTATTGAAAACCCCGTACGTTATAACCAGGAACAAGCCGGGTGCGATGCAGCGGCCTTTCTTATCGAAAAAGGAATCAAAATTGCCATAGCCGGTCGATTTGGCTCTAAAGTAATTGAGGTTTTCAAAACCAATAATGTGCAGATGATTATCCCTCAGACACAACAAACTATTTCTAAAATTATTAATTCCTTTATTTCTTGATAATCTGCCACATATAGTCTTAAGTGACGTAGTCTCAACTAGTCAGAATCTTCTGAATTGACAATTTTTCATTCTCACTTAAAGAATTCATTTCATCAATGGCATGTTGTATTTTGGTCTTAAAATTCCAGCAGGTCATCTGCCGGAGGGATAAACGACGTGCGAACTCATACGTCGAAAGATCCTCTTTCCATTTGCAAACATTATAAGCAATATAAAAAGCCTTGTGAACCGGAAACTTGCAATTATGAAAGATGGTACCAGCGGCGGCGGACTCTTTTTTCTTACATTTTGTACATCGGCGGGAGTGTGCTGTTTTACCAGGACAAAAGTTGGTATTCCCACACTTCCGACATTCAAATCCCCTGCTCCATTCCAAATCAGCAAGAAATTCAATGCACTTCTCGTCACTTTGAAACAGTTCATTCAATTGTTCATCTGAGCCTGCGAACTACTTGGAGGTATTGCCCATAGTAATATAGTGATTAGGATTTCCTCCCAGTGCTTAAAATTTATTACGTGAAATATCCTTGCCATTATAAAATGTAGTCTGAACCCTGCTCGTTGCATAAGAATTAAGCATATGAATCCAGATAAGGGTTACATAACTTTTAGTAAGTGTTATATGTTTCACACTTTATCGAATTATTTGTTTTTTTGTTCTTCTTGAAACAAAATTTCATGAAGCTTATTTTCCACTTCTAATATGTCGCTTTCAGTTATATCGAATATATAGGCATTACCTATATTCCATCTCTTGCTGATTTTTTGTAACAGGCCTCTCCTGACTATCCAAAGCTGAGGTATAGTAATACTACTCGTAAGAATCTCTATTGCACGGCTCCAGCCCTGATCGTTTAATTCAAGAGGACCAATTTCATCGATGACAATTAATTGTTTGTCTGAAAGATTATCGGGATTAAGAATTTCATTTCCTAAAGCTAAAGCTTCCTGATTAAAATAGAACCGGCTCAATTTTAAACGCTTATCATCTTTTTTATCGGAACATAGTTCAATTTGTCTGGAAGATCCTATATCTGCCAGATTAAATCCGGTTCTTATTCCATTCTCATCCACGCCTATAGAGAGGAATCCTGCAATCCCGATTTTTTGTTTTTGAAGGTCTGTTATGATTTCTTTCACAAATGTGGTTTTGCCCTGGTGAATATCTCCGGTGATAATTACTACCTGGGTTCGTAGCAGATATTCCTTTTCAAATATATTTAACAAAGCTTCCGCCTGACCTAATAATCCATGAAAGAATATTACAGATATACCTTTCTTCTTATTTTCTGATTTTGAGAGATTGGAAAGCAAAAAGGGTAAGGCAGAGAACGCGAGACTTAACGATTGATAAAGGCTTGCAAAACCTCTGTGATACAATAGAGATTTTATTACCGGGTTTTTAAGCTCAACACTTAGGGAGGCAAATCCGATAACAATTATTACTGCACGGGCATTCATCTTTAGTCCGATAAGAAATCCTTCCATGCTGAAGAATGCACCGTGAGAGAAACCATTCCAGAGAAAAGCTGCAACAAAAGTTATAATCATAAAACTTATCCAAAACGATATTTTCTTTAACCGCTTTAATGAGTTCTTATATCTCAAAATGCAAAATCCAATGTAAAGAATTGCGGTAACTATAGCAGCAAAGACGTATGTAGTGTTAATTAAAAACAGGATTGCTGCAATTGATAAAAGATTGATTAGCAGATAAATCAGGGAATAGCTTTGATCTGTAGTATAGCCGGATAACTGATTTTTTGAATTAAGAACAAATTCATACCGGGGGTCAGAAAAGCTTTTTGTTTTAAGATATTTTAGTCCGGTTATATATCCGGCGGTTGCTCCTGCCATTCCTGTAATTATGTAGATCAATATTATCAATATTATCAGAAATGTCGGGCTCAAATGTTCTAAATCAATCTGTTTAACTACAAAAAAATAAAGATCAGATAATATTTTTATGAAGTCAAAACCGTATAGTATCAAGAGGCTTATTAGTTTGTGTAATAGCGTAGCAAGAACAGCCAATGCTCCTCCGATCAAATAACCAACCAGGTTTTTACCAAAGGTGAAGATAAATAGTTCAATAAGTAGCGCTTCAGTAAAAATGCCAATCATCGGTCCGAATATTAAAGCACTTGGCGAAATTGATTTCATGAGTGCACAGATAATACCGGCTCGGAGGATAAGACCATTTTCTTTCCAAACCTGCAGGAAAGATATCAATAGCCAGACGCTTATAAAAGAAAGTACCATCCCTGAGAGCGGAATTTTCAGGTTATGGAGAAAACTGCCTAGAATTATTTCAATTGATGCCCACACACTTCCGACTACAGAAGCTTTGAGCCAGATTTGACTGAGAGGTTTACCTGGAATTATTTGCATAGTCCACCTGGGCCGATATAAGATCACAAGATAACTCGATGCATAAAAATACTCTGTTTTTTTGCATTAAGAAAATTACACTGATTTAAATGCGAGAAATTGCACGACTGAGTACAAAAATATCTGATCAGCCCCGCAATATAACTTTGAATGTCTTAATTATGACTGCACGTATGCGCTCCACCTTCATGCTGAGGTACCTCATGCTGGTGGCAACTACTTCCACTATCTTCAACTTTTCCGGAGATATACAGTTTTACGACTTCCGTTGCATCACCTGAACAACCACGAATAACTTCTATTCCGCTGTCATTAAGTACGTTAATGGCACCTCCGCCGATTCCGCCTGCAAGCATTACTGAAACGCCATCTGAAGCAAGTACAGATGCAATATCTGACTTACATCCGCATCCTTCCGGTGACCCAAAACTCTTTATTTCAATTATTTCATTTTTATCGGATATAGTAAATACACCATACGATTCACAATGGCCGAAATGGCCATCTATTTGATTTTCTTTTGTTACTGGAACTGCGATTTTCATTTTTTTATTTTATTGATGTAATTACTTCAAATTTTGGGGGATTATTGATTGTCTTTTTTACCATGTAAAGTTCAGCAGCATTAATAACTGCTGCTTTGTATTTTTCTGGAAAATCAGATGGCAGTTGTATATCCAGTCTGATATTGGATAGTAATTTCGTCTCTTTGTCGTATTCCAGAGATTGAATTATTTGGATATTATCTGATGGAATTTCACGCTGATCACAAAACGATTTGACATAAATACCTGCACATGTGCCTATTGACGCGAGGAATAATTCAAACGGAGCCGGAGCACTATTTTCACCTCCGCCTTTTACAGGTTGGTCAGTTCTTATAGTATGACCATTCAAATGTGCAGTAATTACTTTACCGCCGTCAAATGTTATTTCCATAATTATGTTTTAAAATAAGTTTTTATTAATTCTATTTTCATTAGCGGAATAAATATCTTCTTAATGAATACGATTAGCAATTAGCAAGAAAACCGGGTACAGGTTAGTCACTTTTTCAGAAATTTTTCTGTTTATCGTAAAGCATTGTTCAGCTGAAGATACCCTGAAGTTACATTTATTTAAAGTCAATGTAAGATCCTCAACATTGAAACCATTGTGACCCGAGAATCCTTCATCATGAAATGAGCCATCCTCAGTATATAAATCAGAGATAGCCAGGAATCCGTTAGGATTTAATATTTTATAGAAATTACCGAATAACTTTTCAATATCATTTACATGATGAAGAACCATTTGTGTGAATATCAGATCAAAAGGTTTTCCTGAATAAGTTTCATGTTCGAGATCAAAGACAATAGTTTTCAGGTTTTTAGCACCCGTGGCATCGATCTTTTTGTTCGCAACATTCACCATTTCTGTTGAACTATCCATTAAAATTATGTCATTAAAAAAGTCTTTTAACATAAAGCTTAATATACCTGTACCGGCACCAAATTCCATTGCACTCATTTCTTTCTTTATGGGAAGCAGGCGCAGCATTTCCTTTGCAATAGCTTCTGATCGCGCATGATGTATGGGGTTTTCATCCCATCCGGATGCCTTTATATCGAATTCGTTCATGCTGACAGGGGTAAATAGATTTGTGATTATTTATAGAATGTTTGCAAATATAATGAACATTGGTTCATAATGCAAATTTATTCCTAACAAATGCTAAAGCGTTGCAATTCATATTTTATTAACTTTCGCAAATGAAAAATGATTGCAAAACATGTTCAATTAAATCAAAGGCAGCATCAAAATTAAGTGATGACGAAATTGAAAAACTCTCATTTAATTGTGCTTTGGTGAAATTCCATAAAGGAGATCAGTTAATTAAACAGGGTTCTTTTTCTTCTAATGTTGCGTATTTACGGAGTGGTTTGGCAAAAATTCACATTGAGGGACCATATCATGAGCAAATAGTTCGTATCGTAAAAGCACCCGGTTACCTTGGTTTACCAACAACTTTCGGTGATAAAATAAACCAATATTCAGTTACAGTCATTGATACGGCAGAAGTTTGTTTTATTGATATTGAGACCTTCCGGTATCTATTGAAAACAAATCCTGATTTCTCGTATGAAATCATGCTGGAATTATGCAGAAATGAGCTTGAAGTGTTTTGCAGATGTGCTAACAGGACCCAGAAACAGATCAGAGGTAAAATTGCTGATGTCTTATTAGAGTTTTCTGATAAGATTTACAACTCAACTATCTTTACATTACCTATCACACAAGAAGATTTAGGAGATCTCGTTGATTCAAGCAGGGAAAGCATCAGTCGGGTATTGGCTGAATTTGATAAAGACGGAATTATTAAGATTGTAGGAAAGAAAATTGAAATTCTGAACAAGAAATCCTTGTTGCTCATCAGCGCTAATGGCTGAGTGTCCTAAGATCCGAATTTAGCTGTCAATATAATTCTGTGATAGCAGGCTCACATTCGTGTGACAAATCGCAAGTAATAATGTGACGCGCATCACATAACTCGATCTGCCCATATCCTAACTTTGCATTCAAACTGGTTAGGATGAGTTCACCAAAAGAAAATTTGAGTCATCATTGTCATGATTGTCCTGACAAATCATGTGCAGCTGCATTACTTAATGATCGTGAAATCGACCTTATTTTTAATAACAGGTATATCAGTGAAGTAAAAAGGAGAACGAACATCCTGAACGAAGGATCACCTGTTTCACATGTAATATATTTAAGATCAGGTCTCGTTAAGGAATACAGAATAAGATCAGATAATCAGGAGCAGATACTCCAGATTGTTAAACCGCACTCATATCTGGGTATGACTTCACTTTTCGGAGATAACTTTAACCACTACTCCTATGAGTCGCTTACAGATCTTAAACTTTGTTATATTGATAGTGATACCTTTATAAGTCTGGTCAGAAACAATGGAAACTTTGCCTTCGAGATTCTGACATCAGTTGAAAGAGACAGCCTTAATAATTTTCATAGGTTCATTAATCAGGGCAATAAAAAGATTTATTCGCGAACTGCTGATATATTAATTTACTTTTCCAGGATTGTTTTTTCAAGTAATAAACTTCAGATCCCGCTAACCAGGAGCGAATTGGCTGAAATGGCAGGAACTTCCCGAGAAAGTATTGGAAGGGTAATTACGAAATTCAAATCAGAAGGGATAATAAAAACCGCCGGGAAAAATATAATTATTAATGATATAAAAAAACTTGAAAACATAAGTAAGTTCGGTTGACGAGTATTAATAAAAGATATGACAAACAGAAGGCAGTTCATTAAAATTTCAATCGCCGGTGCCGGTGCCATGACATTAGGGGCAGGAGCATTAAAAGCCATGGGATGGATATCCAAACCCGAAAACAGCGGAAAAATAAAAGTTGACCTCAAACGTACTCCGACTTATTGTGAAGTGTGTTTCTGGAAATGTGCCGGATGGGTTTACAAAACTTCTGAGGGTAAAATCTGGAAAATCATAGGCAATGATGAAGATCAGCATTGTAATGGACGCTTTTGCCCGCGAGGCACAGGTGGTGTTGGTATGTATTATGATGAAGACAGGTTGAAGACACCTCTCATAAGAGTTCAGGAACGTGGAAAACAGGTCTTTCGCGAGGCCTCATGGGATGAAGCACTTGAATATATTGCAGCTAAAATGAAGGACATTTCTTCAAAATATGGTCCTGAAAGTATGGCACTCTTCACTCACGGTTCAGGCAGTGCCTATTTTACAAATTTATTAAAAGCCTATGGTTCATCAAATATAGCCGAACCCTCCTATGCGCAATGCCGCGGACCTAGAGATGAAGCCTTTCTTGCAACATTCGGAGAGGAAGTGTATTCACCGGAAGTAACGGATATTCGGGACACAAAATGTCTTATATTGATTGGAGCACATATTGGTGAGAATATGCATAATGGTCAGATACAGGAAATGTCGGATGCAATTGATAAAGGAGTCACTATAATTACAGTAGATCCAAGGTTTTCTACTGCTGCCGGAAAATCAAAATATTGGCTTCCTATTAAACCTTCTACCGATATTGCTTTGCTTCTGTCATGGATACATGAAATAATCTATAACGATTATTATGATAAAAATTATGTCGAAAAATATTGCAGTGGGTTTGATAAACTGAAAGAACATGTCAAAGATTTTACTCCTGAATGGGCTTACGGGATAACAACAATTAAACCAGACCTGATCAGAAAAACTGCAAAGGAAATGGCGAATGCATCTCCTGCTGTCTTAATCCATCCCGGTAGACATGTGACTTGGTATGGTGATGATACCCAGAGGGTCCGGGCAATTGCAATTTTAAATGCTCTCCTTGGATCATGGGGCAGACGCGGAGGTTTTTACAGACCCGCTAAATATGATGTGCCATCAGCCAAAATACCGAAATACCCTGAATCAAAAAAAAGTTGGACAGATGCATTTCCCGGAAAATATCCGATAGCAAGTTCTCCGGTTTCAAATGCTCTTATTGATGCTTCAATTCCTGAAAATAAACCTGGCTTTTTAATAAAAGGGTGGATCGTTAACGCAACAAACCTTGTTTCATCAATTCCAGGTCAGGCAAATACGCTTAAAGCTATCCAAAACCTTGAACTTTTAGTATCTGTTGACACTATGCCGATGGAGATCACAGGATGGGCCGATGTCGTCTTACCTGAGTGTACCTATTTTGAAAGATACGATATGCTCAGAATAAGTCCCCATCGTAAACCTGCTTTAGCATTGAGAATGCCGGCTGCTGAGCCAATGAACAATACCAGATCAGGTTACAATATTGCCCGGGGACTCGCTCTAAAGCTTGGACTCGAAAGTTATTTCCCTTTTGAAAAACAGGAAGAATTACTCGATTGGCAACTTAAACAGGTGGGTTCTTCTCTCGAAGAAATGCAGCGAATCGGGGTAAAGACTAAGGAAAGGGATGCAGATGATCTCTATTATGCCGAAAATGAAAATGTTGCTTTTCCAACAGATTCAGGCAAGATTGAATTATATTCCAAAGCTTTTGAAGACGCCGGATTTGATCCTCTTCCTAAGTATATCGCACATGAAGAACCACCTGAAGGTTTCTACCATTTGATCTATGGCCGTGCTCCAATGCATACTTTCGGAAGAACTTCAAATAACCCTAATCTGACTGACCTGATGCATGAAAATTCAGTATGGATAAATCCAAAAGTATCAAAAGAGTGGGGCCTGGTTAACGGTCAGTACATATGGCTCAAAAACCAGGATGGCATTGTCTCAGACTTCCCCATCAAAGTAAGGGTAACCGAACGTATCCGCTGGGATTCGGTCTATATGGTGCACGGATTCGGACATAAGCAAAAGCAGATGAAAAGATGCTTTGGCAAGGGAGCCAGCGATACTCAGTTGATCACAAAAGTGCTTGTTGATCCCCTGATGGGAGGAACAGGTATGAGATCGAATTTTGTAACATTTGTCACTGAAAAGTCAGAGAAGGAGGTTGCATCATGAGATATGCAATGGCAGTAGATACAAAAAAATGTGTCGGGTGCAGTGACTGTGTTGTAGCCTGTCAGACAGAAAATAATGTTCCTCATGGCTTTTGCCGCGAATGGGTTGTTGAAACTATGAATGGGACTTATCCTCAGCTCGAAATTGAGATAAGGTCAGAAAGGTGCAATCATTGCATTAACGCACCTTGTGTTCGTTGTTGTCCTACCGGAGCAAGTCATTTTGCTGAAGGAGGAATTGTCCTTGTTGAACATAATAAATGCATTGGTTGTGGCGCATGTATGGCTTCATGTCCGTATGATGCCAGATATCCCCATCCCGATGGTTATGTTGATAAGTGCACTTTTTGTATTCACAGGATAAAAATTGGTCTTGCCCCTGCCTGTGCTGCTGTTTGTCCAACAAAATGCATCTATTTTGGAGATCTGGATGATCCGAATAGTGATGTCTCAGTTGTTTTGAAAAAGCGTAAATCAAAAACGCTAATTCCTGAAGCAGGTACAAAACCACAACTGTATTTTTTGATTTAATCAAATAATGATCAATTAAATGGAAGAAGAATTATTAGTAAGCGGCAGGTTGAATCATCTCATTGATCCACAACTTAATATCTGGCATTGGCAGATTCCGCTTTATCTTTTTCTCGGAGGGATGGCAGCCGGAATTCTTTGTATTGCTGCACTCTATTTTATCCGGGGTAGGGAAAATGACTACAGAACTGCAGTCCGCATTACTCCATTTCTGGCTCCTTTTCTGCTGGTTATAGGATTAATAACTCTCTTTATTGACCTCAGACATAAACTGTTTTTCTGGCAGCTTTATACAAACATACGTTTACAGTCACCTATGTCATGGGGAGCATGGACCCTGATGGTTATAACACCAGTTTCCTTTATCTGGTGTGCCCTTCATATTAAAGACATTTTCCCAAATTGGGATTGGAAATTCAAATGGATATATGACATTGAGTCATTCTTTAACAAGTATAAGAAAGTCCTTGCATGGATTATGCTCATTTATGGGATTATTCTTGGAATATATACAGGGATCTTACTATCAGCTTTTAATGCACGGCCTCTATGGAATACATCCATATTGGGACCATTATTTCTTTCATCCGGACTTTCTGCGGGTGCAGCAGCAACATTAATTTTATCAAAGAATAAATCAGAACGCAGGCAATTTGCCAGAATAGACCTGGTATTAATAGGGATTGAACTATTCCTTATTATACATATGTTCATGGGTTTTATGGCCAGTACACAAGTTCAGATTGAAGCGGCAAAACTGTTTCTTGGAGGACCGTATACCATGTCATTCTGGATCTTTGTTGTAATAATGGGAATGCTGATTCCTGCTTTGCTTGAATTTATGGAGTTGGGTAAATTTCATATTCCGGCAATTGTTCCGGCAGTTTTAGTAATTTTTGGTAGCCTTATGTTGCGTTTTATAATTGTTTATGCCGGACAGGTAAGCCGGTGGCTGTATTGACGGCGACAGGCAACTGGTATCAGGCATCAGGTTCCTGTAGCCTGTAGCCCGACGCCTGAAGCCTTTTAATAAAAAGAAAAGAATATTTATTTAAGAATCAATATATAGCTAAATCAATGGAGACAAAAAAAACAAAATACCTGAATCCCTACCTTGGAGGAGTACTTCTGGGATTAGTTTTACTTGCAGCTAATTTTATTTCCGGTCGTGGACTAGGTGCAAGTGGAGCTATGAAAAGTGTTGTTGTTACCTCAATTACAACAATTGCACCTGCCTCATCAGAAAATCTGGGATTTGTTAAAGAATTCCGGGCGGATCATCCCGGAAATCCTATGAAGACCTGGCTGGTTTTTGAAATGACAGGTGTTTTGGTCGGTGGATTTCTTTCAGGTGCATTTGCAGGACGTTTGAAATTCAAAGTAGAACATTCGCCGAAAATAACATCAAAGAAGCGACTTTTTCTTGCTTTGACAGGAGGCGTGCTTTTTGGATTTGGAGCGGAACTCGGGAGAGGATGTACAAGCGGATCCGCCCTTAGTGGAATGGCAGTCTTATCACTGGGAGGATTTATTACAATGATGGCCATCTTTGGAACTGCTTATGCCCTGGCCTATTTTTTCAGGAAAAACTGGATATAAAACGGCGTAAATTTGCAACGTATTAACAGCTTGACATATAAGACTAAAAGACAAACAGACAATTTAAATAAATAAAAATGGGACCATTATCAGTGAACGAATTAATATCAGCGAATACAAACCTCTTCCTGGCATTTATAATTGGAATAGGCTTTGGCTTTGTACTTGAGCAGAGTGGATTTTCATCAAGCAGAAAACT
>PLLX01000022.1:0-7491 GCA_003141415.1 Bacteroidales bacterium | reverse complement strand
GGGTACTGCCCAGGAACAAGTTTCTGTGGCGCTTCGATTGGTAAAATAGATGCCTTTGTCTTTATCGGTGGATTATTTATAGGAATCCTGATTTTCGCACTGGGTTATAAAATATGGGATGGTATGTATCTTGCCAAATTTTTGGGTTTCCCAAAAATCAGTCAGACACTTGGACTTTCTGACGGAGTATTTGGTTTTCTGCTTATACTGGTTGCACTTGCAATGTTCTGGGTTGCTGAATGGGCGGAAAAGAAATTCCCGAGAGAAGCGTATTAATTAAAAGACAAAAGACAAAAGTAAAAAAAAAATAAAGAATTTTGCTGGTTACTGGTTTGCTGGTTCTGATCAGAAATCACCAAGAAACAATCAACAAACAACAAGACATTACTTAAATCAAAATATTATGAAACCACTCAGACTTTTAGCACTGTTCATAATTCCGATGGGACTTATCATTGCAGCTGTCCCGCAGAATAAAACAAAACCATACAAACTGACCGTAGATCAGTTGCTTGGTGAGGCAAACACACGCACTCAATATATTGCTCCTGAGACAGTAGCTGACATGATAGTTAAAAAAGATCCTTCATTCAGGCTAATCGATGTAAGAAGTCAGGATGATTTTGAAAAATTCAGTCTTCCAGGAGCCATAAATATTCCTGCTTCCGACCTGCTTTCGGACAAATATACTGATGTACTTAATCAGGATGTTAAAATGAACATATTCTATTCAAATGGTACTATTACTGCTAATGAGGCATGGATGGTAACAAGGCAACTTGGGTATAAAAACAATTTTGTACTCGAAGGCGGATTGAACTATTGGTTCGATGCTATACTAAATCCTCAGAAACCAGCATCCACGAGTCCGGATGAAGAGTTTGCAAAATATGATTTTCGTCTTAGTGCAGGTAAGGCACTGGGTGGAGGTATGACAGTTCAGACAACTCAAAGCCAAAGTTCTGAATCTGCCAAACCTGCTTTGCAAGCGGCTCCTAAAAAGAAGAAAGCATCGGGAGGTTGCTAATAATCGAATTCTACTAATGGCAAACAGAATTTCTGGAGTTATCCTTGCCGGAGGTTCCAATAAAAGGTTCGGTGGAATAACCAAGGCAAATGTTGTTATCGATGGAGAAACTATTATTTCCAGAATAATTTCTACCATCAGCGACTTATTTGTTGAGATAATAATTGTTACAAATAAGCCAGAAGAATTCCAGGAATTCATTCAATATAAAATAGTTGAAGACCAGTATTTGAAGAAAGGTCCTCTGGGTGGTATACATGCTGCTTTAAAGGCATCATCTGAAGATGCAATTTTCGTCTTTGCCGGGGATATGCCGTTTCTTAACAAAGAAATTATTTCTGATCAGATTAGTGAATTCAACAAGAGAGAACATGATGTTTTAATTCCGGAGATTGACCAATTTATTGAACCTCTGCATGCCATCTATAGGAAGTCTGTACTAAATCTTCTTGAAAGGTTCCTGCTGGCAGGAAAAAGCAGAGCAGTCAGAGATTTTCTTAGCGAGGTTAATGTTGGTTATTTACAGATGACTAAAAATGAGAAAACCGAAATTGCCTTTGTAAATATTAATTCACCTTCAGATTTAGACAAAAATCAATTTTAAAAGTTCTCTCGTTTTAAACCCTATGAATCACATATAAATAAAGGAGATCTATGACGAAGAATAAGAACCACTGGTACGATGGTTGGTTTTACGATAAATTAATTGCACCGAACCAGGATCAGCTATTTGGTCAAATAAAGAATCTGGTTGATGCAGACTCAATAATAATTGATGTTGGTTGTGGAACAGGCCGTTTAGCATTTGGTCTCGCTAATAAATGTAAATCTATTTTAGGGATAGATTTATCAAAAAGAAATATTGACAGGGCCAATCTCATATTACATCAGAATCCTGATAGTAAGATTTCTTTTCAAAACAGCGACATAGAAGAAATAATCAATAAAGGGCAAAAACATTTTGATTATGCTGTGCTAACATATGTTATTCATGAAGTTAATGAAGAAGAAAGGATAAATCTTCTGAACGAAATATCGCGGGTAGCCGATAAGATTATCATAGGGGATTATCTTGTTCCAAAACCAAAAGGGTTTAGAAGCTATTTGAGTGAAATTATAGAGTTTATTGCAGGTGCAGAGCATTATAGAAACTATAAAAGTTTTTTAGCTAACGGAGGCATTAAATATTTGGCAAACAAAGCAGAATTTAAGATTATCAACGAAATATCAAATCATCCTTTGACAAATCATATTGTTATGATGGCAAAACCAGACACCAATACCTTTTTCCGATAATAACCTTAAAAACAATTTATATGAATGCAACAATTTTATTTCTGGGGTTTTTGTTTGGCGCAATTCTGCAGTCCGCAAATCTGAATCGGTATAATGTAATTAGTGGAATGGCAACACTTGAAAACTTTGCAGTTGCTAAAGCTATTACTGTTGCTATAGGAATTGGAGCAATAATAATAGCTATTGAAATAGGACTTGGCTTTGCAACTTACCATATAAAACCAATATTGTTAGGTGGAATTGCAATAGGCGGGATAATTTTTGGTGTTGGAATGGCAATTTTAGGGTATTGCCCGGGAACACTTCCAATTTCATTTGGTGAAGGTTCAATTGACGCCCTCCTGGGTATTATAGGTGGACTGGCTGGCGGTTTTATATATACCATATTATTACCATCTATTCAAAGTATGCTAGGTCCAGACCTCGGGAGTATTTCATTATATACTCTCCTTGGGCAACACCAATTTATTTTCTATATTTTTGATATAATAATCGGAATAGGATTTGTCTGGATAGGATTTGTCCTTAATAAAAAGGAAAAATCAACGAATTACAAATGGTTATATGCAGGTATAGGTTTAGCCATTTTAAATGCAGTTGTATTTCTTACTGTGGGTACAAATCGTATTATCGGAGCGTCTACTGCATATCCATTTGTTGCTGATTTAATTACAGGAACAACACAAAATAGCTACTTTACAAAAATCCAGGGACCCGGCCAATGGGAAGTATTGTTTTTAGCTGGTGCATTTGTCTCAGGTATAGTAATTTCACTGTTCAGGAAAGAATTCAAAATCACCTTAATTCACAGTAACTGGGAAAAATATAAAGGTAATTCAGTAGCAAAACGGATCATCTGGTCATTTATAGGAGGATTTATCCTGATCATTGGTGCCAGGATGGCCGGTGGTTGACCAGTGGACATATTCTTTCAGGTGGAATGCAGCTTTCGTTAAGCAGTTTAATTTTTGCTGTTTTCGTATTTGCAGGATTGCTAATTACTGGAAAATACTTTTACAAGAATAAGAATTAAAGCTTTAAACTGAATTTAAATAGTCATTTATCCAGCATGTCAAGAATTCGCTTTTACCTTAACCCAGTCGTTTATAATTAAACTGCAGAGAGCAAAATACAATAAGCTGCTACCTGTTACGATAAGAGGTAAAATAGTGAAACCTGGTAATCCGATTGATAAAATGATACAAGCAATTACTATATCAGCTATTATTGCTATTAATAAATTTTTACCTATTGGGTGTTTGTAAAACCTGGTTGGTGTACGGACAACAAATATATTGAAAATACTGGCGAAAAACAGGGAAGCGAATCCAAATGAATGCAACTGGTTAATATCAGAAAGCTCAAAATATTTCTTTCCGATAATCAGCCATAATAATGCCTCCGCGATCAAAAGCATTCCTAATATAAAACCATGTTTTACTAATGGCTTTATTTTCCAGCTTTCAGGATTTTTTGACCAGCTAACAATGTCGGTTGATAATGTCAATGTAACAAAATCAATAATGAACAGCAGCATAACCATATCAAAAGCGCTGACTACGAACTGTGCAGTAATAATATAAGCGACACAGACATAAACTACTGTAAACAATGTTTTTGAAATTTTACTTACTACCCAATTGGTAATACGATGGTGTATAGTACGACCAACGGTTATCAGGTTGATAATGCTTTCCAATCCTTCATGCAGTAAAATCACACTTGCAGCCTGTTTGGCAGCATCTGTTGCTGATTTAACTGCGATACCCACTTCTGCCTGTTTTAAAGCTGGGGCATCATTAACACCATCACCTGTCATACCTGTAATCTCATGATGTTGCTGTAATGTTTTTACGATGGTAAATTTATCTTCGGGCAACACTTCTGCAAATCCATTATGAGCAATTATAATGGCATAACTATCGCTTCCTGTTGCTTGTTGTCTCAACAAGCTGGCCGCAACAATATCATCGCCCACTCCGACCTGCGTAGCTATAGGCAGCGCGTCTCCAGTAAGCATTTTTACTGTTACTCCCAATTCTTTAATCTCTCTGATCATCTTTGCAGAATCAGATAGTGGAGGGTCAACCAGTGCCACAATGCCAACCATTGATGTTATATTATCTCCCTGAATAGCAACAGCTATTGTTTTGAATCCTTTTTCAGCCCAGCCATCAACTATTTTATCAAGTTTTGATTGTTGAAGGTTGCATAAACCTTTAATAGTATTATAAGCACCCTTCATTACCTTAAACTGTTTGCCATCTTTTTGTACAATAGCTTCTGTTCTCTTGATAGCAGCTGAAAACGGAGTGAAAGAGGTTTCCTGGTAACCCGAAGTATCAGTTTTATTATCTTCCGCTTTTTGTAAAAAAGCCATATCAATAGGATCGTTGTTAGCAGCTACGGAAGCCAGTACTCCGTATCGTAAAATATCGTCAAGGGTATAATTTTCTTCAGCTTTTATATCCTGTACTGACAATTTATTTTGTGTAATGGTTCCTGTTTTGTCAATGCACAGAGTAGTGAGTGTTGCTGCATCTTCTGTAGCNNAGAATGCCTTTGGCAGCTAACTGCTGTGAACCTTTTGCCATGCTTACCGTAAACATGGCAGGCATTGCGACAGGAACAGCTGTTACCAATAAAATCAGCACTAAAGGAAGCATGGATATAATTGTTTCACCCCGCAATAATGAACCTACTATAGTTAGGCCAACAAATACCAGCACAATTGAAAATAATATCTTTACTACATTTGCTACAACTTCTTCCATGTGCAGACGTGGTTTTGCCATTTGAACCAACTGGATTGTTTTACCGAAGAAAGTATTAACCCCTGTTGACGGTTACCACCGCATTGCACTCACCATTTTTAATTACAGATCCGGAGAACAACATATCACCTTCTTTTTTGCTGATGAGCATTGATTCCCCTGTAAGTGCTGATTGATCTGCCCCGGCCTCGCCATCGATAATTTTAGCGTCTGCCGTCATAAAATCACCGGTCCTAACGCGTATGATATCACCTAGAACCAATTGACTGGCAAGTACCTGCTGCCATTTAGAGTTTCGCAAAACGCGCACAAGTACCTGTAAACTTTGCTTTAATGCCTGTACTGTTTTAGCAGCTTTACTTTCCTGAATAAATCCTATTATAGCGTTGAACAGCATCAACCCTCCAATTAAGTATACATCAATATACTTTTGAAGCAATAATGATAATACAATGGTAATCTCCAGCATAATGGCTGTAAGACCCCAAAAGTGCTTAAGAAATAGAAGAATCAATAATTGTTTTTTCTCTGCCACTTCATTAAGACCATAAGTGGTTTGTCGTTGTTTCACATCTTCAGCAGAAAGACCATTTGAAGCAAAAACTTTTAGTTCAGATAATACATCCGCTATCGTTTTNNTTCACCAATTGGCTTGACAGGAATTAAATCCATAACATCCCTTGCAGTTAATCCCGATTTGTACATCAGGTTTAAAGAAGCATTAAGCGTGTCGTTTATCGAATCACAGCTCTCTTTTTCCGTTAGACCAATCTTCTGCCCTATCTCTGAAAGCTCTTTCCACTGGAACCAGAAATAGGTTGGGAGCATGGCAGACATGATGGCGTAGCTTTCAAGTTTTTCTTCAGGAACCTCAAAAGTATTACCCAAAAGACTGAGCAGACCCAGGATTTGTTGTTTTTCCTTAGCTGCAAAATCGGGAGGAAAGCAAACCGGATTATATCCTTCATTAATATATGATGTAGCATTTGGAATCAGCCGGACAATGTCTTTAGACTGATCCAGTTTTGACGATATTTTATCAATAGTGATTTTGGGGGCTAGAGATATCACGATGGTTTTGCTGTTGATGCTACCCTTTATAAGCTCAAGAGTATCCATAACAACAGGAGGATGCAGGGAAATAAAAACTATATCCTGCGAGGCTGAAACGAATGCATTATCAACCTGAATATCAGGAAATGATTTTTTCAGATTGGCTGAGACATCCTGATTTGGATCAGTAACAACAATTTTACTGAATTGTGCATTTTTATTTTTAAATGCCTGCAGAAGGATTCTTGTTACTCTTCCGCCACCGATAAAACCAATTGACTTTTTCATAATAAGTTATGTTTTGGTGAATTAAAACCAGGTCATTGCTTGCAATGACTCTACAATTATCTTTTTGTAATTCTCATATATTTAGAATATTATATTAAATAAAAATCCTACAATCATTATTCCTACGCCGACAATTCCGATAAATGTGAATATTAAAGGAAGCTTTAATACTTTTCGCAGTATGATCATTTCAGGCAATGACAAACCAATTACTGACATCATAAATGCAAGAGCTGTTCCTAATGATGCCCCTTTTTCAATAAGCACCGATACAATTGGCATGATACCGGCTGCATTTGAATAAAGAGGAATACCAATTAAAACTGATAACGGGACTGAATACCATGCAGATTTCCCCATCAGAGCAGCCATAAATTCTTCAGGAACATACCCATGTGCGCCTGCTCCGACAGCGATACCTAAAGCCACATAAATCCATACTTTCCCAACAATATCCTTTATGGCATCATACCCGAGGCTGACTCTGCTACCAAATGTTATTTTTTCTTCTTCCTCTCCATTATTACCCAGATGTGTCTCATAGACCCATGGTTCCACCCATTTTTCGAGCTTCAGCAAACCAATTATCCAGCCGGCAGTAATTGCTATAAACAATCCAGTTCCCATATATATCGCAGTTACCTTCCATCCGAACATTCCAAATAGAAGAACCACAGCAACCTCATTAATCATTGGAGAAGCAATAAGAAAAGAAAATGTGACCCCAAGCGGAACGCCTGACTCTACAAAACCCAGGAATAAAGGGATAGCCGAACATGAACAAAATGGAGTTACAATTCCTAATGTTGATGCCATTACATTTCCGGTAAAGGTCATTTTCCCCTCAAGTGCTTTACGGGTTCGTTCGGGGGTGAAATATGTTCTGATAATTCCTACAAAGAAAATAATGAGTGTTAGCAACATCATGACTTTTGGGAATTCAAAAACAAAGAAGCGGATAGCCTCAGTGAGATGTGCCCCTTTAGTCATTCCGAAAACCGAATCAATTAACCAGTTGGTTCCAGGTTGGAGGTAATGATATATTATGTACCA
>PLLX01000077.1:7119-78786 GCA_003141415.1 Bacteroidales bacterium | reverse complement strand
TTCGCAAAACGAAATCCCAATTCCGTTAGTTAGCAACCGAAGTTCGGAGTTTATGCACCGGTACTTCCCCCTAACGAGTATAGACACCTGGAATGATTGGAAATGGCAGCTTCGGAATGCTATCACAAGCATCGAAGATCTAAAGAAAATCATGAAATTATCCGAAAAGGAGATTCTGGCTATTAATAATCTAAAAGGCCGTCTACCGCTAAGGATCACTCCCTATTTTGCTTCATTAATTTACAACAGTAAACCGGCGCATCCTTTGCGTCGTAATGTAATCCCTGTTGTTGAAGAATTGCTTGAAACAAGTAGCGAACAGTCTGATCCTCTCCACGAAAAATCATTCTCTCCGGTTAAAGGAATTGTTCATAGATACCCCGACAGGGTTTTATTTACAGTTACCCAGGTCTGTTCAAATTATTGCAGATATTGTACACGTTCACATTCAGTCGGAAGACTTGATAAACTTGGAAGACAGGATTTTGAGAGAGCATTTAATTATATTGCTTCGCATAAAGAAGTTCGTGATGTACTCATAAGCGGTGGCGATCCACTAACATTAAATGATGAGACTCTAGATTACATCCTTTCAAATATCCGTAGTATTGAGCATGTTGAAATAATTCGAATAGGAACCAGAATTCCTGTGGTGCTTCCACAGAGGATTACTGATAATTTGATAAATATTCTTAGAAAATATCACCCGCTTTTCATCAGTCTGCATTTTTCTCATCCTGATGAAATAACGGATGAATGTGCTAAAGCATGTAACAAGCTGGCCGACGGAGGATTTCCTCTTGGAAGTCAGACAGTTCTTTTAAAAGGTATAAATGATAATGTTCCTGTTATGAAGGAACTTATGCATAAGTTGCTGAAGATAAGGGTAAGACCATATTATCTTTATCAATGTGATTTAATACCCGGATCAGGACATTTCAGAACTACTGTCAAAAAAGGTCTTGAAATAATAAAAGGACTAAGAGGCTTCACAAGTGGTTATGCCGTACCTACTTTCGTTGTTGACGCTCCAGGCGGCGGAGGAAAGATTCCTTTGCTTCCCAATTACGTTGTGGAACACAATGCCGAACGGATTGTATTGCGTAACTACAAAGGTGTATTATGCGAGTATCCTGAAAAATAGGGCTTATAGATGAAAGTTGGTTTAACGTATGATCTGCGGTCATGGTATATTGATCGTGGGTATTCCATGGATGAAACTGCCGAATTCGACAAGCAGGAAACAGTAGATGCACTTGCGAATTCTTTAAAACAGATGGGGCATGAAACGGAACTTGTCGGGAATGCTTTTCAGTTGATTGAAGCTCTTGCTGCAGGACAACGATGGGATATTGTATTTAATATTGCCGAAGGACTGTACGGTGATGGCAGGGAATCTGTTGTTCCTGCTATTCTTGACCAATACAAAATACCATATGTATTCAGTGGTCCTGTAATAATGGGATTATCACTTAATAAACACCTGGCAAAACTCGTGGTTGCTGCTTCAGGAGTTCCCGTCAGTCCTGGTTGCTTGATAACAGAATTAAAAGATCTTGACAAATGTAATCTCAAATATCCTCTATTTGTTAAACCTGTTTCAGAAGGAACAGGCAAGGGAATTACCGAGAGCAGCCTTATTAATTCCATCGCAGAACTATTAAAAATGGTAAAATGGATCCTTACTGAATTTCATCAACCAGCGCTCGTTGAGGAATATTTACCAGGAAGGGAATTCACGGTCGGAGTAGTTGGATATGGTGAGGAAGCTTTTGCAATTGGCGGCATGGAAGTTATGACCGTCAATAACCTGCCATATTCAGTTGAAGTGAAAGAAAATTATCAGAACTATTGTACTTACAAACCTCTTGATGCTGATATAATTGATGAATGCAAATCAGTCGCACTCCGCGCCTGGAAAGCATTGGATGCAGTCGACGCCGGAAGAGTCGATCTGAAAGCCGACCGCAATGGAAAAATATGTTTCATTGAAGCAAATCCACTAGCTGGATTAAACCCAATTCATTCAGACTTGCCTATTTTATCACGTATGTATGGCATTGAATACCAGACATTAATGGAAATGATAATGAAAGCAGCCATAAAGAGGACCAAAGGGTAACAAGCTTGAAGTTTATTTTAATATAGAGCGTAGGAATTATGAGGAGATGTTGTATTATCTATAATGAACCGGGAGAAGGCGCTTTAGCTGATGAACTTGATGTACTTGATCAGGTAGCTCATATTGAGAAGCATCTGATTGATCTTGGGATATCTGTTTATAGAAAAGGTATTACAGAAAAGTTCATGTCTGAAATTGCAGCATTGTCTAATGAAAAACCTGATTTTGTTTTTAACCTGGTTGAGTCGATCAACAATAAAGGAGAACTAATTTATTTTGTTCCGGCACTGCTGAATTTATATTCCATTCCATACTCAGGTAATTCGCTTGAAGCAATATTTCTGACAAGTAATAAAACTATCTGCAGCAATAGAATGAAGAATGCAGGAATCAATAACCCGGGATCATACCTGCCATCTCAATTTAAATCTCTCAAACCAGGAAGAAAATATATTGTAAAACCTATTTGGGAGGATGGTTCGCTTGGAATTACCAGCGAATCAGTATTTGAATGTAAGCCAGGTTTTGAAGAAAGATTGAAAGGGCTTGATGATTCTCACTGGTTCATTGAAGATTTTATCGATGGCAGAGAATTTAATATAAGCATATTAGCTGGAAAAAATGGCCCGGAGGTTTTGCCTCCTGCCGAGATAGTTTTTGTGAATTATGATACCAGCAGACCAAGGATCATTGATTTTAAAGCAAAATGGGAGATGGATAGTTTTGAATATATAAATACTGTCCGTGAGTTTCCGGGAAGCAAACTTAACGCTAAACTGATAGCAAACCTGAAAGAAGCAGCGCTCTCCTGCTGGAATTTATTTGGTTTAAAGGGATATGTAAGAGTAGATGTAAGGACTGACAGAAATGACAATGTATTTGTGATTGAGATAAATGGCAATCCATGTATTTCACCCGACGGAGGGTTTGTAGCAGCTACAAAAGAGGCAGGATATTCTTTCACGGAAGTCTTGCAGATGATTATTGATGATTTAAACTTTTGATTGCGTAATTTGAGATCGTGATATTACAACTTTAAATGAAAGGTCTATATACAGTACTGCTTCTTGTGATGTCAAATACTTTCATGACAATTGCCTGGTATGGACATCTCAAATTAAGAACTATTAGCAGGTTTGCCAGCCTGAGTCTGTTTGTAGTAATATTGATAAGCTGGGGAATTGCATTTTTTGAGTACTCTCTTCAGGTGCCTGCGAACCGGATTGGCTTCAAAGAGAACGGAGGTCCATTTTCTCTCATCGAATTAAAAATAATTCAGGAAGTAATATCAATACTTGTATTCACCGGATTTACAATCATTTTTTTTAAAAATGAGCAATTTCGTTTAAACCATCTGATAGGATTTGTATTTCTGATTCTTGCCGTTTATTTTATTTTTAAGAAGTAAGTCTACTTAATCAGGTTCGCATTATAATACTGAGGTTTACCTGTCACTTCCTCTGCCAGCCAATCAGGTTTACTAAAGTATTCATTCTCTGAATTTAGCTCTATTTCAGCAACAATAAGTCCTTCATTCTTTTCATGAAATACATCAATTTCAAATGTATGTCTCCCTGATGGCACCATATATCGTGTCTTAACTATTCGTCCTGGGAGACAAATACTCATCATTTCCTGGGCATCAATAACCGGGATCTCCACTTCCCATTCATTTCTTGTTATTGAATTCTCAAGAGGTCTGGATTTAACTGTCAGAAAAGCCTTATCGTCAGCTATTCGCAGTCTTATGGTTTTATCGGGATCGATTGAAAGATAGGATTGAATTATTTTTATTTCACTTACAGCCAGATGTCTGAATTCGCTTTTTACAAGAAATTTACGTTCTGTTTCTGTTGCCATTTTTATTGTAAAGTTAAAATTAATGCGCTAACACTATTATCGTATCACCAATTTGTTAATTTGACTAATTTAGCAGTCGGTAACCATGTTTAACAAAAAATTCTATAATTAATTATGGATGTTAAGATTGACCCGGAATGGAAGTCAAAACTTCATGAAGAATTTGAAAAAGAATACTTCCTCAGACTTACTGAATTTGTAAAAGAAGAATATAGGCTAAAGGCTATCTATCCTCCTGGTAGTATGATTTTTAATGCATTCAATCTTTGTCCATTTCAAAATGTCAAGGCTGTAATAATCGGGCAGGACCCTTATCATGGTCCGGGGCAGGCACACGGTTTATGCTTTTCAGTCAGGGAGGGCGTTGAGTTTCCTCCAAGTCTGGTCAACATCTTCAAAGAAATTGAATTGGATACAGGCATTCAAAAACCAGTAAGCGGGAACCTTGAAAGATGGGCTGCTCAGGGTGTTTTACTTCTGAACGCTACCCTGACCGTTCGGGCCCATCAGGCCGGATCACATCAGAAAAAGGGTTGGGAACAGTTTACAGATAGCGTCATAAACATACTTAATAATGAAAAGCAGAATCTGGTTTTTTTCCTGTGGGGTGCGTATGCTCAGAAAAAAGGTGAAGCCATTGACAGATCAAAGCATCTGGTTTTAGAATCAGTTCACCCATCTCCCCTTTCTGCATCGAGAGGTTTCTTTGGAAATAAGCATTTCAGCCGATGTAATGAGTATCTTAAAGCACATGGTATTGAACCTATAAATTGGCAGTAAATTCTAAAACCTTTAAAGCTTATAAAGGTTCTATGGCTTTTAATGCGTTGCCAATTGTCCCTTCAAGTTCACTATAGTATTCAAAACCCACAGATAACCTGATCATTCCTGGTTCAGGATATTTGGTACCCCACACTGCTTCAACCGGCATCAGAATAGTATGAGGATCTCCAAGGGTTGGTATCAGTTTTATCTTTTCCGAAACCAGTTCTATAAATTTGTCCCGCCTGCTCCGTTTTTCACTTTTATCTTTCCCGTCAAAATCAAAGGTTATCATGGCACCAAATCCTTTGTTTCCGAATAACTTTTCAGCAATTAGATGTGTAGGGTGGCTTTTCAAACCTGGAAACCAGACTTCATTAATAATAGGATTTTCATTAAGGTATCCCGTAAGTTTAGATGCATTATCACATTGACGCGAGAATCTGAGTTCAAATGATTGTATTTGAGTCTGCAACCTGTAGGCATCATCGGGAGAAAGCATGTGCCCTACGAATTTTCTGTACTCAATAGCTGATCTCATCATTTCAGTATCATTTCCACAGATTACCCCTGCGGAAAGGTTACCATGACCAGAAAAATATTTTGTTACACTATGAATTACTATATCTGCTCCTTCGTTTAATGGTTTATAAAGCCAGGGTGTTGCAAATGTGTTGTCTATAATAATCTTTGTACCATACTTCTTCACAATACGTATGATATTTTTTACATCAGCTACAATCAGCATCGGGTTTGAGATTGTTTCAATATAAACAAATTCAGGCTTTATTGCTGATATCACCTTTTCGAAATTATTAAGGTCATAAATTCCATTATCAGGCGTAAAATATTGGATATCAAGGCCTCTCCTGGATTTAAGTACTGACTCAATAAATGAAATTGTTCCGCCATAGATTTCCGTGAAGAACAACCATGGCCTGGTCTCTTTGCCATGTTGAAAAATTGAGAGTGCAGTATCAATGGCAGACATCCCTGACTGGGTCAACAGAGCCCATTTACAGCCTTCAAGTTTCATTATTTCCTCTTCAGCTGAGACAACGGTGGGGTTGCGATAACGGGAATAAATATATAAATCGGGTTCTCTCGAATGTTCTGTCTCTTTCCTGAAAGCATCAGCTGTAGTTAAGGCATCGTAGAGTTCAAAGCCAGCTTCCCTGTAAACAGGCATCCGGGAACTATTAACATCTTTTCTTTTCATCTCTCTCTATATTTAGTTTATTATCGATCAATGTGTTTATATTCAGCGGGTTAAAATCAATATAAAATAAGATCCTGTCTAAAAGTTCTCCCATTAGAAATATAAAAATTACAGGACGGTCAGTATTCGAATTATGCAAAATCAGGCTGATTCCGGGCACAAAAAGAAAAGCTATCCTCAGGAACCTTATTCCAAAATTTGTGCTGTTTAGCTTCTTTACATATAAACTATGAACGGATGAAACTAACTTTATAAAAGCCACAAAGATAAAGGGAAGAATAATTCCTGAAATAAATGAAACTATAAGCAGAGCGCTTATAAAAGTCTGCCCGCTATGCAAAATGACTGATTTACTTCTATCTGTATAAATGTATACGCTATCGATAAGCAGTAGTAAAATGAGCCCAATAACAGAAGAGGCAATAATTAATCCCGGAATGTGGAATATTACTGACACTGAAGCGACAAGTGCAAAGACAATAAAGGCTGCAATCTCACGGCTTAATGGTGAGTTTCTCAAATTCCTGACTGATCTCCAGGATCTTAGTTTTTTCCCAAGGTGAAAGAAGGATGCAAATCCTGCTATGAGAAGGATCAGGGGAAAAAATATTTTTTCAGGAAATACTCCCTTGATAAGCGAAGAAATTATCGTTGCAACTGATATTGTAGCTAAAAAAGTGAATATGATCAGACTTAAGTCAGTAGTTATGTTTCTTCCCTCTTTATCTGGTTTTGTATCTTTCTCTTCATAGATATTTTCAGGAATAATTTTTAAAGGAGTATGGTTCTGGTTGGCTGTAAATTCAATTGCAGGATTAAGCTTTTTATCAGGGAACCATGAAAAAACTTTATCAGAATCCGGTTCAGTTAGTTGACCAAACTTGAGAGCACCCGTCGGGCAGGCAGATGAACAGGCCGGTTGACGATTTTCTATCAATTCGGAATAACAAAGATGACACTTGGCTACTGTTTTATTTTGAGAATCAAATCTTGGTGCGTCATATGGACAGTTCCATTGACAGTATCTGCATCCGATGCACTTCAGTTCGTCAAGTATAATTGCACCAGTTACAGTTTCCCTGCTATAAGCTGAAGTCGGACAACCATTCATACAAACAGCTGATTCACAATGGTTACAGGCTAAAGAAAGATTAATAAGTGGGATTAAACCTTCTGCCTGTGAATTATAAGTAAAGATATTCCTTGGATGAACGGTCCATCCATTTTCAAGAATACATGCGGCACTGCATGCATTGCAGTTAACACACTTGTTATGGTTAAAAATAAAACCTTTGCGCATAACTAATCAACTCTTTCAATTTCAACCCTGTTATCATGAAATGCTGCTCCATATCCAATGTCTGTTTCCTCTCCTGCTATCAGGTGATTTACTCCTCCACCCTCATTAAACCAAATTCCGTTTGGAAGTACAACCAATCCTGTGGGAACCCTGTTTGAGATTTCCGCTCTACAGATCAATTCTCCTGTCTTATTGAATACTTTTATTTTTTGCCCTGTAATTATGCTTCGGTTACTTGCATCTAGTGGCGAAATTCTGACAGCAGGCTCCGGGTTTGTCTCACCAATTATTTTCAGATTACCAAATTGAGAATGGATACGACTACCTGTGTTTGGGGTAATAAATTCGAAAGGGAATTTTTCTTCTTCAGGTGTATGAATAATTCCTGTATAATCAGCTAATGGAGAAATCCCCCACTTTTCCTTTGCTTCCAATGAATATAATTCAATTTTACCGGATGGTGTTTCAAATTTCAGATCTTCGAAGGCTATCTGCTGAAGTCCGGGAGCAAGAACAGGGGATTCTTTAAGTTGGTTAAGCGTTACTTCCGAATAACCGGTGATTCTTTTTTCGAGCCATCGTTCGATATTATCATTCCCCGGTTCCGGGATTAGTTCATTGCTGACGTTCAAATTCAACCTTTTAGCAAGGAGAAAATAAATTTCACTTTCAGGCAGTACCTCACCTGGTGATTGAATCACCTTAGGTTTGAATTGAATATAAGGGGACCAGTATGACCCTATTATGTCAGATTGTTCGAATATATCCTTTGCAGGAAGAATGAGATCAGCATACGCCGCAGTATCAGTCATGAATTGGTCGACAACAACTGTAAATCTCAAATTAGAAAACGCTTTTTTGACACTATTTGTATCAGGCGATTGCAATATAGGATTGCCCCTTTCAATCCATGCTGCTTTAAGTTCAGGGTTATGAGTATTCAGCATATCTGCTCCCAGCTTCGCCATCGAGATAGTTCTTCTAAATGGCATATCTTTTTCAGAATCAGGATAATATGATAAAGGCTCTTTAAGATCATCAAAAATATAGCTCTGCAGGTTTGCATAATTGAATCCTGAACCTGACTTTCCGATATTCCCTGTCAACACGGAAAGTAATAACAGACATCGTATAGTCTGACCTCCGTTCTTACGACGTTGTAATCCATATCCTGGAAGGATTGTTACGGGACCGTTTTCCCCAATTATAAGGGCAAGTTCAATAATATTTTCTGAAGGAATTCCTGTAATTTGTTCAGCTTCAGCAGGCGAAATATGCAGTGACTGCTTTAATTCATCAAAACCCTTTACATATTTAGCAATGAATTCATGATCAATCAGGTTATTGTCAATAAGTACCTTTGCAATTGCAAGCGCCAACGCTCCATCTGTTCCTGGTCTGGTATTGAAAAGCATATCAGCCTTATCAGCTGTAGTTGTCCGCAAAGGATCAATGACGATTATCCGGCATCCCTTTTCTTTTGCTCCAATAATAAAAGCAATCTCCTGAATATTGGTTTCAGCAGGATTTTTGCCCCAGATGATTATTGTTTTAGCATTTTCTAGATCCCAGGGAACATTATGTTTTATGGACCCAAAAGTCAGTCTTACAGCCTCAAGTCCTGCTGGCCAGCAAAGATTTCCATAGGTTATTGTTGTCCCCCCGAATGCTTTCCAGAAAGAATAACCTATTTCATTAGTAAGCCCCGACATTCCGCTTCCTCTATACCACAGAATACTTTTAGATCCATAAGTCTCTTTTATAGTACCTAACTTGTCTCTTATAACATCAAGCGCTACATTTCTGCTGATTTCTTTAAAGTTTCCAGAAGTTGTTTTGATTAAGGGATGAATTATCCTGTCGGGGGAATGAGTTCTTTCAATATATGATAACCCTTTTATACATGGACCTTCCGGAGTCGCTAAGTTCCCTGAATATGGCAGTATTCTTAGGATCCTGTCATTTTCAACCTGCACTCTGAAGGAGCAGGTGCTATAGCAGTTTCTGGGACAAGCTGTTAGGAATTCTTCCATTTTTATGATAATGAGACCTTAAGAATCTCGCTGTCGAGAAAACAGACTATTTTAAAACCAATGGTTCATCCTCAATGACATTACTTATTGTAAGTTTCCTTTTATTCATATCAGAAATATATACTTCATAAGTAATCCTGTCTTGTCCGATATACTGCATGTAAGTATAACTTACAGTTCCGGTTGAAAATTTTACAAGCGAATCGCCTGTATTTATTTTAGCTGAAATTTCTGCCTTTGGATAAGCTTTTGCAAATCGGAAATAATCAGATACGGAACCATTGGCAACATTTCCGATAGTATCAATGTCATCGGGCTTTTCTGAAGTACTTACTATTACCTCTTCGAAAGTCAGATCGGATATATTTTTGATTCTTACATCTGTAGGCCCTTCCGGTGCATATTCTTTCTTTTTGCATGAAAGGACAGATATTAAAAGAAGAGAAATTATAATGAGCTTTTGCATTGTCAGGAATAAAAATTAACCTTTATAATCTGACCTGAAATATAGCAAATAAGTTGCAAAGTGATTAAATAATAATAATGCTATTTAAAGGAACCCATCCCATATTGCCATCTGAAAGCCTTATTTCCAGCCACTCTCCTACCTTGTCTTCTACGGTTACCTTGGTACCTTCGTGCAAAACAAAAAGATCATTACCGCTTTTGTCGGGTGAACTTTTCCCACTCACTAAAGGGGTGGAGATTATTGCTTTATGACTATCATAAACCAATGATTTATTTCTCATGGTAAATGCTAAAGAAGTAAGGGACAGAACTATAAAGAAAACTGCTAACCAGAATCCGATCACTTTATGTCGATGCCTGGGTGAATAGATATACAACGACAATAATAAAAGGAAGAGTATAAACGAAGTTATACTTATTCTTGCCCAGCTGTTTGTAGATAGAAAAAGTGAGATGAAATTATACCATTTGATAAAAAAGAGTTCGGGAATTTCCTGAAATCGGTCTACAATCAGAGTTCTGGCAACCTGAAGATTATAATTTATATTTTCATCTGCTGGTTTAAGCAGATATGCACGTTCATAGAACAAAATTGCCGAGGGAATATTGTTAAGTTTAAAATATGCGTTGCCTATGTTATAATCCAGATTTGCTGATCTGTACCCGGTATTATAAATGTCTGTCCAGACCTGCAATGCTTCTTTATAACTGCCTGCAGTAAAATAAGTAACTCCCTGATAGAATTTGTCCTTATTTGTATCTTGCGATACAGCTGTTCGAACAAAAATAGAGAAGAAAAGAAGAATTAAAATATATTTCTTTTTTGAGTTCATTTGTTAGCCTATTAAGTTTTCGACTGACTTAATAAATTGTGATGCACCTTCATAAATAGACGCGGCCTCAGTACCGGAAGATGAAGGCGAAAATCGTGCAAATTCACATGCATCAAGTATCCCTGACAGACTTTTGATCTGATCTTCTTCAATACCTTCTTTCTGCATTGACGTGATGGCATTGGTCCTGGTAAGATCAGAAACCGGAATATTCAGCTTGTCACTAAGATAACCCCATATTGCTTTTAGAATCTCATCATAGAATTGATCTATTTCTTCATTTTTCAGACAAACTGATGCGCCATGCAGCCTTTTGATTGCAACCTTTCCCGCTTTCCTGTTCTTAACCAGCGAAACGTCTGAATTCCGTTTTATATGTTCTCTTCTAAGAAAAAGTATTATAAGAAAAGCTAAAAAAGAAAATGCATAAGCGCTATAAAATGCCTGCTTTGACAATAATATATCTCCTGCTTTTTTAAGGTTTCCAGGATCAGAATTTATAAACCTTATATCTTTTCCCAGATACTTAACATCTTCCTTTGATACTCCTCCATAAACAGTGGCTCCTGAATTCTGACCATTTACCTTCTGTGCATTAAAATGGAACTCTTGAGTTGTCAGTTTTTCATATCTTCCGGTGCCAATATTGAAGTAAGAATAAGAAATCGGAGGGATTGTAAAATCACCATAATGCCGTGGTATCATCAAATACTCAAAACTTTTTTGTCCGGTTGTTCCGTTAAGTCCATTCTTAAGATCATCTGTAATTTTAGGATCATAAACTTCAATATCAGAAGACAATTTAAATACTGGAGCTGATGCAATTTTCAGGTTCCCGTTTCCTGAAATAGTTATCTTGAAATTTACCGCATCATTTACATTGACAGATTCTTTGCTCAAAGTTGCTTTTATATCAAGTTTCCCGACAACGCCTGAAAAATCAGCGGGCTGAGCACCAGGAAGTGGTTTAACTCTTATCCTTACCGGCTGACTGGCAGCTGCTTTTGGCACAGTCTGATATGATGAAAAGAAGTCACCAAAAAACGGGTCAGATTCTCCCCTTGTTTTCTGCTGTACAAGAACAGATATCTGAACAGGATCAATATTGATTTCTCCGGTAACCTGCGGATACAGCAGAAACTGTTGAATTACTCCTGATCCATATATTGTGCCGTTCACATTTTCCTGCCTGAGGGAAGAGAGTTGCGGTGTTTCAATATCCGACCGCAGGAAACTGTTGAAAGATGGGTACTTAATTTCATTAATCCCTGCGATATTTACACGTGAATAAATTTTAACAGTTGCAACAATAGGTTCTCCAAGAAGTATTTCTTTACGGTTAACCGACAGATTGATAAAGAGATCTTTTCCCGAAGATTCTACTTCCGGTTCATTTGTGGAAGTATTACTGCCAGCAATAATGTTTTGTTTTTGAGAAGTGCTGCTTACCACTTCAATGTGCATCGAGTCGGAGGAATAAGTTTTATTTTTCAGAGTAAATGTGGCCGGTAAAATAACAAATTTTCCTTCTTTAACAGCCTGAAGATAATATACATAGGAATAAGAAGTCTCATTCGACACTTTTCCGTTTATTATTTGTGTACTAGAGCTGTAAGACGTCTGGGGTCCCATTAGCTTATAAAACCCGTTGAAGGAGGGTGCTGTAAACTCTCCGCCCCCGGCATTAACTGTCCACATTACAGTGAGTTGTTCTCCTGCATTCACGGCAGCAGGATATTCAGCTTTAACAAATATGTCCTGTCCTGATACCGAGTATGATATAAAGAAGATTAACTGATATAATAATGCCTTTTTCATTTTCATTCTATTCAGATTACCAGTTTATCTTTGTTCTGACTTTTGTTTTTGTTGCTTTTGCAAGTTTAACTTTTTCCTGGACATTTTTTTCATCATTTGCCAGGGAATTCAGAAGTCTTTCCGCATCATCTTTTGAAATTTCCTGCTTCTGGGGTTGCTGTTGTTGTTTCTGATCCTGGTTCTTGTTCTGGTCTTTTTGCTGATCTTTATTTTTATCATTCTGATCTTTCTGATCCTTCTTTTGGTCTTTTTTATTTTTGTCCTTGTTCTGATTCTGCTTATCCTTATCCTGTTGCTGTTTTTTCTGTTGCTCCCGCTGTAGTTTCAATAAATCCTGTGCATAGGATAGATTGTATTTTGCTTCAGGGTTACCAGGATGGAGCTTAAGAGAGTTTTTATAGGCATCGATACTTTCCGGCAGTTTATTCGCTTTAAGCATTGAATTGCCAAGATTAAATAATCCTGCTGACTTCTTCATCTTGTCATCATTCTGATTGGTGTTCTCCAGAAACTGTTTGCCTGCTTCCTCAAACTTATTCTGTTTATAAAGTGCATCTCCGACATTAAATACTGCATCTGGCGATTGTTTATTTTCATCTATAGCTTTTTTGTATGATATCTCGGAATCTGAAAACTTATTCTTCTCATATTCCCGGTTACCCTTCCTGATGAATTTCTTGTCAGCTTGTGCATTCAGAGTGGCAGAAATAATAATAAATACACAAAGTAAAAGGCCTTTGAGTTTTGACTTGTTCTCTTTTATTTGTATCACTGCTGACATAACTATTAACACGATAGATTAAACTTTAAATTTAAATAACCTGATGTTTGCCAGTCTCCTGTTTTTTCTTTCCATAATAATAAAATCAACAATCAGTATAAATAATGCTATAGCTGCAAATACCTGGAACTGATCGTTATACTCGGTATACATAGTGCTTTCGAGATCCTGCTTTTTCATTTTTTTAATATCACTGAAGATTTCATCCAGCCCTATATTTGAATTACTGGCTCTCACATAATTACCATTTGTACTTAAAGCTATTTTCTTAAGGATTTCTTCATCCAGCTTAGTTATTACCGTATTGCCATCAGCATCTTTAAGATAGTCCTTCTTACCATTGTTTATTATAGGTATGGGAACTCCCTCCGTCGAACCTATACCTAAGGTATGAATAACTATTCCTGCTTTTGCAGCTTCTTCAGCTTCTTTAACAGGGTCATCTTCGTGATTTTCACCATCGGTAATAATTATCATTGCTTTGCTTTTACCTTCACCAGGACTGAATGATCGCATACCTAGACTGATCGCGGTGCCGATTGCTGTTCCTTGTTTTGGTACCATATTAGGATTTATCGCAGAAAGAAACATTTTAGCAGAGATATAATCTGTTGTAACAGGAATTTGAATATATGCATCACCGGCAAAGACGATTAATCCTATTTTGTCATTATTAAGGTTATCGACCAGTCGGGATATTGCCTGTTTCGCCCTTGTGAGCCTGTCGGGTTGAATATCCTCTGCGAGCATCGAGTTGCTTACATCCAGTGCAATTATTACCTCCACTCCTTGTTTTTTGACATCTTCAATTTTAGATCCGAACTGTGGCCTGGAAAGCATGATAACTCCGGCTGAAAAGGCAATTAACTGCAGAATAAGCTTTATTGCCGGACGAATACTCGACATCTCAGGTACAAGTTTACTAACTAGGTTTATATCACATAAACGTTTTAATGCTTTCTTTTTCCTTACTTCATTTATAATATATAATAGTATGACTGCCGGAAGCAGAAGCAACAGGTACAAAAAATCTGGATTTGCAAATCTGAACAATTGCATTTTCTGTTCTGTGTTTAAATAAGGTTTTTAAATACCGTGTTTCTGGCTACTATCTCAAGTACCAGCATGCAAAAGGCAATTAATGCAGGAATCAAATATCTCTCTTCCTTCCTGCTGAACTGCTTCACCTCAATTTTTGATTTCTCGAGCTTATCAATGTCTTTGTAAATCTTCTCAAGTGAATCATTATCAGTTGCCCTGAAATATTTACCACCTGTTTTTTGAGCTATTTCCTGAAGAATTCCTTCATCAATTTCTACTGGCATATCCTGGTATTGTATTCCATAAGGCGTCTGAACAGGATATGGTGCCATTCCCTGGGTACCAACGCCGATTGTATAAACCCTGATTCCAAATGTTTTTGCAATATCGGCTGCTGTTGCCGGTGCAATTTCACCTTTGTTATTTACACCATCTGTCAGTAAGATTATCACTCTGCTTTTGGCTTGAGAGTCTTTTATCCTGTTGACAGCAGTTGCAAGTCCCATTCCTATTGCAGTTCCGTCTTCTATCATTCCGCTTTGAATTTCGCGAAGCAGATTAATCAATACGGCATGATCGGTTGTCAACGGGCATTGTGTAAAAGATTCTCCACTGAAAACTACAAGACCTATCCTGTCGTAAGGTCTCCCGGAAATGAACTCAGTAGCAATATTTTTCGCTGCCTCCAGCCTGTCGGGTTTGAAATCGCGGGAAAGCATGCTTCCTGAAATATCCTGGGTAAGCACAATATCAATACCTTCCGTCGAAACATCCTGAAATTTATCAGTTTTCTGGGGGCGCGCAAGAACAATTATTAAAAGAGCAATTGCCATAGTTCGCAGAGCAAATAGAATATGCCTCAGGTAGTGCCTGAAAGTGGTTCCCGCTTCAGCAAAAGACTGCAATCCCGGCATCCTCACAGAAGCTGTTACTTTTTGTTGTTTCAGGATATAAAATGCAACCATTACTGGTACTATTACCAGCAGATATAGAAAAAGAGGTTCGGCAAATGCTATCCCGTTCATAATTTACCCTCCTTCACACTGATTTTTTCTTCAACCAGATCTGCATCTGTTTCATTCTCCTTTGTTGAAATAACAAAATTCCATGAATTTTGAAAGTGCGATTCATTCTCTGAAGCCACAGGATTATGTTTTGCAAATTTTACCAGATCAGCGCCGGTAAGGACTGCTTTAAGGTCATTATACGACCCGTTTTTCTTGAAACCTGTTTTAATCAGAGATTCAAGTGTTTCAGCAGTAGTTAATTCCAGTGAGAACACTCTGAATCTGTTTTCCAGATACCGCCGTAATATTTCAGTAAGTGTTGTGTAGTATTTTTTAACTTCGCCTTTCTGCCAGAGTTCTTCATTCTTAAGTTTTTCCAGTTCCCTGAAGGCAATAACGTGAGCGGGCTCCGGTGGTATGTACGTCTCTGCCCCTGAATCCGATTTCTTTAGTTTCCATAAAAATCTGACTGCCAGCCATGCAATAATACCAACCAGTGTGATGATTAGAATCCATGGAAGCACTTCAGCAAATGTTAAAGGCGCATTATATGGTCTAATAATATCAAATATTTTTGAAGCAGTATCTGCAGGAGCAATTTTGACCCTCATAACCTCAAGAATGGAATAATCAGAATAAAATCTTTTCATGCCACCTTCATTTTTCGCTTCTGCAAAAAAAGGTTTGACTTGATAACGTCCTGAATCGAAAGATGTTATGAGATACTTTTCTATAATTTTAATTCTTCCGTTCTGAATAGCTGAACTATCGACCCGTGGTCCTGAAATAATCTCAATATTTTTACATAAAGTATCTTTGAAAATGGGAAGCGAAAGTCCAAAGTTGGATGGTTTATCAATGGTAATTGTAAATTTTATCTGATCGCCGACATAAATTCTGGATGAATCAAAAGAAGATTTAATATTTACCTCCTGTCCAAATGAAGAAGAAATAATAGAAATAAACAAGAATATTGAAATAATCAACTTCTTCATAATCTTTATCTTTTCTCAAACAACTTAATAAGTGGATTAACATAATCGAGATCTGTTCTTAATTCTGTAGAATCCACTCCGCATCTTTTGAAGATATTCTTGATGTTTTCAATATGACTGGTCCACCATTTTTCATAAACCATCCTTGTGTAACCCGAGGAGGTATCTATCCATTTTTCTTCTCCAGTTTCAGAATCTGAGACTTTTATTAATCCGATATCAGGCAAAGCCTGCTCCAGAGGATCATAAACTTTCAGAGCAACTATATCATGTTTGTTCGATGCAATTCTAAGGGCTTCTTCAAATTCCGGTACAATAAAATCTGAAATGATGAATGTTGTACATCTTTTTTTAATGGCATTTGTAAGGAAGCGCAATGGTTCATCCAGATTGGTTCGTTTGCTTTGCGATGTAAAGTCCAGAAGTTCTCTGATTATTATGAGAATATGTTTTCTACCCTTGAGCGGGGGTATGAATTTTTCAACTTTATCGGAAAAGAAAATAACTCCGATCTTATCATTATTATAGATTGCCGAGAAAGAAAGAACAGCAGCAACTTCAGTCATAATATCTCTTTTAAAGCTGACCCTTGTTCCAAAATTACCAGAGCCACTTACATCGACAAGCAACATTACGGTGAGTTCCCTTTCCTCTTCAAACACTTTTACATATGGATGGTTGAAGCGTGCAGTCACATTCCAGTCAATACTTCTTATATCATCTCCATATTGGTATTCCCTTACTTCGCTGAAGGCTATACCTCGCCCTTTAAAAGCGCTATGGTATTCACCTGCAAATATATGCCGGCTTAAGCCCCTTGTCTTTATTTCAATTCTCCGGACTTTTTTTAATAATTCAGTTGCTTCCACTTTACAACAAATTATTTTTCTTGTTCAATAGATATAACACACGACCATTTCCCATCCATGATTTCAATAAGGTATTCTTTCCCTTTCCGTTTGTCTATCCACTGGGTTTTCCCTCTCTTCATAAATTGAGAGTTGAATTCTTGTACCTTTTGGGATTTCATATCAATGTCACATATTATTCTCACACTTTTGCAGACAGAATCAGGACTTAGGAAAAATAACAAGGTCTGCTTCTCCGAATTATCAGAATATTTCAAATAACTGAACTGACTGTTTACAACATTATTAAAATTCATATCGCTGCGATTCTCCTTCATGTATTTCAGTATTTCTTTTTGCTTGTACCCAATAAGATTCTGACTTTGAGCATAAAAGCAGGTTAACATCAGTACTACAGATAGTGTGATTATTTTCATTCTGTATCTGCTATGGGACTTCAACGACATTAAGAATTTCTGAAATTATATAATCCTGGTTAATATTCTCTGCTTCAGCTTCATAAGTAAGACCGATCCTATGGCGCATTACATCATGACATATAGTTCTGATGTCCTCAGGAATAACATAGCCCCTTCTCTTAATAAATGCGAAAGCTTTTGCTGCAAGTGAAAGATTTATAGAAGCCCTCG
Source organism: Bacteroidales bacterium (assembly GCA_003141415.1). Taxonomy (GTDB): domain Bacteria; phylum Bacteroidota; class Bacteroidia; order Bacteroidales; family VadinHA17; genus LD21. Next base: position 61,049 of record PLLX01000077.1, on the reverse strand, counting down.
GAGATGCTCCGTATGAGATCATATTTTTAAATACAGGAAGACCATACTTTTCAGGATTTCGACTTGCAAAGACTATATTCAGAATATAATTTTCGATTTTCTCATCCATATAAACTTCCCTGACTACGTTTCGTGCTCTTATAATATCAACGGTTTTCAGAACCGTATTTGCTTTCGGAAAATCCTTGGCAAGGTTTTCTCTGATGATCAGTTTCTCTTCATCCATAGCCGGATAATCAATAAGAACTTTCATCATGAATCTGTCGATTTGTGCCTCAGGCAGAGGATACGTTCCTTCCTGTTCAATCGGGTTTTGAGTGGCTAGAACCAGAAATGGTTCATCAAGTTTAAAAGTATTCTCACCGATCGTAATCTGCCTTTCCTGCATTGCTTCGAGCAGAGCGCTCTGGACTTTTGCAGGAGACCTGTTGATCTCATCAGCAAGAATAAAATTTGCGAAGACTGGTCCCTTCTTAACTATAAACTCCTCTTTCTTCTGACTGTAAATCATTGTACCAATGAGGTCAGCAGGAAGAAGATCAGGAGTAAATTGGATCCTGCTGAATTTTGCATCAATGATAGAAGCAAGTGATTTGATCGCAAGTGTTTTTGCAAGACCCGGAACGCCTTCGAGAAGAATATGGCCATTGGCAAGAAGGCCTATCATAAGACTGTCGGTCAGGTGTTTTTGCCCTATAATAACCTTGTTCATCTCCATTCGGACCATGTCGACAAAGGAACTCTCCTTTTCAATTTTTTCATTTAAAATCTTGATGTCAGCAGTTTGCTCCATAGTTTAAAAATTTAAGTAGCAAATATAATAATTTGAGTATCATTAACCATACCTGATTTCTTTCGGAAAATCAGTTCACAAAAGAACTCCAAGAATTTTTAACTTCTTGTTAAGGAGTGTTAAATATTAGTTAAAGGTTAATAAGTAAACTCAACCTCTAACCAAATATTGCCACATACAACCGATTGATCACATGCACTCACCCCCTTTATCCCCCTCTCTACTTTGTAAAGAGGGGAAAATGATTAATATCCAATGTATTACACCTCCTCTCTAAAAATTAGAGAGGGGGACTGGGGAGTGAGTTCATCTAAGTACAAAAGGAAGTGGTGTTATTTTAGTGTAAGCGGGTTCCAGTCAAACTCCGATCTTACAGAGCTTCTTATTATTAATATTATTGTCAACAGGAAAAAAGCCAGGTTGAACTCCTGAGGTAAAATAAAATGAAGTACAAGAAAACCAGCTGAGATAAAAAATACAATCCTGAACCAGATAGTTGCCGTCTTATTCAGGATCAGCATGACTAAGCATATAATAATGAATGGATTCAGCCAAATGATATTCAGGTTCCATTTCATCTGTTGATGGTCGGTGAAAAAGTTAAAGAAGATCATCAAAATGGAAAGTATTGAAAAAAACGAATAGATAATAATGTCAATTATCCAGATAATCTTCCTGCTTTTTGTTAAGGCTGCAAGAATCAGGATGAGTATTATTACTAACGTAAATATAAAAGGTGGAGCTGTAAAGAACTTTTGTTTTATAACAGGTGCATTAAAACCAAGTAAAATCTCGGGATTCTGAAGCAGAGGAATCCTTTTGTCAGATCGATTTATAACTGCTTTTGACAATCCTTCCCTCATATCAATTGGAAGAAACATCCTGTCTCTGAAAACGGCTCTCTTATCGGCAGTGGACCCCATTATCAGATCGACTCCTAATTTTAACCAGGGGAATGGATTCTGATATTTGGCAACCATATCCCTGAAAGTAGGGATTCTGCCGATTTCCGGGGGCGGATATTTTAGTTTTTCACCTACTGATTTTTCAAGCAGGTCCCTGATTCTTGTTGAACAATCATCATAGAAAAAATCATACCTGTATTTCCTGTTTTCAGGTTTTAAATTTTCGTTGATGAATTCTATTAGTTTATGTGTCTCCTGTGCATTAATATTGATTTTTTGAGAATAAACAGATCTCTTCTCAAATAAATAATCCCGTAGAAACACCTTCGAATATTCGGCAATAAGCAAATAATCCAACCGCCCCTTTGCAAATTTCCAGACAAAATTTGGAGTATCAAAATCAAAAACTCCCCAATTATAAACAGTATCTATATGTTCTTCAGGTATTACAATCCTTAGAGCGCTATGACCATAGATTGAATATGTCTCGGTACCAGGAGCACATGTCAATAAATAAACGGTGGTGTCGTTGGATAGTTGAGAAAAAACCCTGGTGAATGAAATAAGTAAGAAAAACAAGCTGAGAATAAATATCCTTGTCATTTTACCGATTAGATTTTTCTGAAAACAATTCCGGTTCATTATTTTACTCTTTTTGTAAACGTAAGGGATTTTTATCATAAATAAAAGTTTGTTAGCTTTACACCCGCTTTAAATAAAGGAAAACACTATTAAGCATTTAATAATATATAATATGAAAAGAATCGCAGCTTTAATCATGGGTTTATTATCATTTACATTTTGCAATTGTCAGAATAACAGCTCTTTCCCTATTACAGATCTTCATGTTCATTGTAAAGGAGGTTTTACAATTGAAGATGCAGTTATAAAATCCAAAAAAGAAAATATCAGGTATGGACTTGTCACAAATGTTGGTATAGGATTCCCTGTTCATAGTGACAGTCAAATTGATTCTGTCATAAGCTCTCTCAGGAATTATCCTCAGTTCCTTATTGGAATGCAGGCAGAAGGAAGAGAGTGGCTGAATAATTTTTCAAAAGAATCTATAAGTAAATTCGATTATGTATTCACAGATGCAATGACCTTCACAGATGCAAAAGGGAGAAGGAACAGGATATGGATCAAGGAAGAGACATGGGTCGACAATGAGGAAGAATTTATGAACTACCTGGTCAATACTATTGTTAAAATATTGAGCACTGAACCAATAAATATGTATGTGAATCCAACTTATTTACCCGCACAGATGGCAGACAGATATGACTCTTTCTGGACCGATGAAAGGATGGACAGGGTAATTAAAGCAGCAAAAGATCATAATATCGCCATAGAGATAAACAACAGATTCAAAATCCCTTCTGCTAAATTTATAACCAGGGCAAAAAATGCCGGGGTTAAATTCACAGTCGGAACCAATAATATGGATTCTAATTTTAGTGGTGCAGCTTATGCTATTGAAATGATAAATAAATGTCACCTGACTCAGACAGATTTTTATCAGCCTGTCAATAAAAGACAGAATGGGAATCTTTGATTTAGCGCGTGTTTTAAAATTCCTTCCCGGAATAATTCTCGGATTAACTATGCATGAATATTGTCATGCACTGGTTGCGCATATGTGCGGCGATTCAACTTCCAAAGATCAGGGCAGGGTTACTCTTAATCCATTAAAACACATTGATCCTCTGGGTTTTATAATGTTAATCTTTGTTGGGTTCGGATGGGCCAAGCCTGTTCAGTTTAATGAACAGAATCTCAGAAATCCTAAAACAGACGTTATCAAAATTGCGTTAGCAGGACCTTTGTCGAATGCAGTGATTGCAATGGTGCTTTCTATACTGTTCTCTCTGTTGTCATCTTCTGCTGCTATTCATTCGACACACGTTAGGCAGATAGTATCTGAAGTTTTCATTTATGCTATTTATATAAACTGGGGACTTTTTATTTTTAATCTCATTCCCCTGCCTCCTCTTGACGGGTCACATCTTTTATTGTATCAGCTTAAGAGATACCCGGCTCTCTATAACGGATTATATAAATATGGTTCCCTCCTTCTGTTCGGATTGATTATAGGAAGTTATGTAACCAAAATAAATTTTTTTCCTATCTGGCCTGCTATTCAATTTATTGGTGAAGGATTTCTTTCCCTGGTCGGATACAGGTAGTAAATAAAAAAGAGGCAATAGGAAATTGTCTTTTTTTGCGATTCAGTCGGCAATTCGTAAAGATGGTTAGCATTTCTATTCACATAATTTTGAAATCAGAATTTAATTATCAATTAATTGAGTATTTATTATGTACACGAATTGGTTAAATGACATATTACGATGTCCGCAAACTCTGAAACCGCTAAAACATAATGGAGACAATTATGAATCAGATGGTAAAGTTTATTATGAAAAAAACAATATCCTTTCAATTGTATATCCTGATGAATTATGTGGTGATGATGCAAAATTTAATAAATTGTATTTCTACTCTACATTTCTATTAATGCTTATTTTGCCTGTACTTTCAATAATAATTGATTACTTGGCTTTTAATCAGGAGCAAAAACTGATTTTTCTGACAGGCAAATGGTTTATTTTTTGGTCCATCTGTCTTAGACAAATTATTTCAGGTTTTAAGCAGGTCGTACAACCGGCATTTACACTCGAAAAGATTTTCAATATTTAAAGTAAAGAAAGTCAGATTGTAATTAAAGAACTTGGTTTTGCAAATATTTGTATGGGCCTTCTTGGTACAATATCTCTTTTTGCTGAACAATTTCGTTTGGCATCCGCTATAGTAAGTGGATTATATTTTGACATAGCTGGGATATATCATATCATTAAAAAACCAGTCAGCAAAAATGAAAAAATAGCAATGGTTCCAGATATTTTTATATTTCTTGTTATGTTAATCTTTATTCTACAACTAACCCTGATTCAGGGCAGTTAGTTGAGATACCTCAAAAGCCGGCTAATCTTATTTCTTTTGCATTGTAAACATTAATAAGCATCCATAAGGCAGTGGTTCAAATTGTTCGAAACCGGCTTCTTTCACAATTTTAATTAAGTCCGGGATATCAAATATTTTCAGGTGCGGATGAGATCGCGTGGAAATATCCAAAATATTATTAAGGTTGCAGCCATGCTTCGTAGCTGAGGCCGGGTCGAGGTAGGTTACCAGTCCTGGCCTCTTTTTAAAATATATTTGCATGAATCAAAAGGAAAGTTTAATTTTTAATTGGTCCAACGATGCACAAATGAAAAGCTGTCTTATTAATAAACTGGTCTCCCTTATCAATTCTCAGAGTTCTCCGTCGTTGATGTCCCTATCTAAAGATTCTGGGTAACCTTTCATTAGACACCAACCACATTATGAAAAAAGAAGTATTTTATTTACAGCAGCCACAGGCTGACCCGTATCTTACCAAATTGGCACGAAAAGTATTGATGAACCAACTGAGAAACTAAAAGAAGTGACAGTCTCCATAGTTCACTTAATCTGTGAATTATGTAATTAAATATTAAAATTGTGTAACACATTTTGTTTTAAAAAATTTCAATTTGGTAAAATAATTTTTTATTAATCAATGAAGGCGCTATTTTTTGTTTTAGCTATTTTCGTAGTTCTTAAAACGAATGCTCAAGACTACTTAATTAATTTTACAGGGACAAAAATTTCTGTCGACATTGTACAGGTGAAAAACTTAACAACAGGTGACTCACTTATTTTAAAAGGTAGTGATATTTTAAACTTAAAAGGACCTTCGATAACAACCGGCATTAATGATAATCATATTAAATCAGGAATGATTATTTATCCCAATCCAATGACTGAAAGTTCAACAATTGAGATTAATCCTCCGTCCGCTGGAGATGCGATAATTTCAGTATTTGATATTTCCGGCAGACAGATTGCACAGATTAAAAGTTCTTTTAATAATTCTACTCAGAAATTTCAGCTAACAGGTTCTGGAAAAGGTTTATTTATAGTTAAAGTCAGTGGAGGCGACTATCATATGTCTGGTAAACTTATATGCAATGGTTCAGGTGGATTAATGAATATTGAAAAAATCAGTGGTAATCAAATTACAAAACAAAGGGATTCAAAAGGACTCGAGGAGTCGCGAATAACGGAAATGGAATACGTGCCTGGTGACAGGTTGAAATTTACAGCTACATCCGGGAATTACAGTACCATAATGACAGATATTCCTGATAAAACTAAAACCATTGTATTCGATCTCATTCCTGTTATGGATGAGGATGCCAATAATTATCACACTGTAACGATAGGTAATCAAACATGGATGGAAGAAAATTTAAGGACCACGAAATACAATGATGGCAATAACATTTCTATGAGATGGGACAGTGTACCGGCCTATTCGTGGTATGACAACAGTAAAGAAACATTTAAAGATCCTTATGGTGCCCTGTACAATGGTTTTGCAGTCAGTACAGGGAATCTTTGTCCAACAGGCTGGCATGTTGCTACTGCTGATGAATGGAGATCACTTGAAGACTATCTTACAGTCAATGACTATGGATACAAGGGGATCCTGGATGATATTGCAAAGTCACTGGCTTCAAAAACAGGATGGAATCTTCCTACGCTTATCTATTCTCATGGCTATCCTCTTCCGATGCCCTCGGGAGGAGTCGGTAAGAATCCTAAGGATAATAACAGTAGTGGGTTTAATGGTTTTGCAGCAGGTCTTAAAGATCCTAATGGGTCATTTTATGACATTGGGTATGATGCTCATTGGTGGAGTTCTACTGGTACGTCTACTCTATGGGACTTCAATATACAAAACGGTGAATATAGTGGAAGCTGCAACTTGATAGGAGGAAGTGACTATAGAAATACCGGATTATCTGTACGTTGTATAAAAAATTAAAGGGTATTGTATCAAATAAGTTTGTATGTAAATATTATGCATAACGTACAAATAAAAAAGGAGCCAAACGTTACTTAACTCCTTGATTATATGTGTGATTCCGGCGCGACTCGAACGCGCGACCCACAGCTTAGAAGGCTGTTGCTCTATCCAACTGAGCTACGGAACCATTTTCAGGCTGCAAAAATACATTTTTTTTCAATTTTTACAACCTGAATTTTAAAATGACATCAACTTATGTCCGGATAAGTAAATTAATCAAATTGTCTTCATATAGTTAACCAGCCCTTTATTATCAATTATCTGCTTTAGCTTTTCAGGCAGAGGTTCAAAATAATAAGTTGCCGGTCCAACTGTTATCTTTCCCTTATTAAAATCAATATTTACCTGATCACCAGGCCTATAAGCTTCGACGGCTTCCTTGTGAACAATAAGTAATAAACCCTGGTTGATCGAAGAACGATAAAATATTCTGTTCACCGATTTTACAATGATAGCTTTAATTCCGAGGTAAGAAAGGCCTACAGAAGGATGTTCCCGGGAACTTCCGCAACCAAAATTTTCTCCTGCTAAGATGATATCATCTTTTTTTACATTTTTACTGAATCCGGGATCAAAATCCTCAAAGAGAAGTGGTTTTATAGCTGCAGGATCTGTACTTAATATATTATATGTATGCTTACCGGCAAACATCTGATCGGTGTTCAGATTGTCAACATCAGCATAATTCCAGACTGAGCCGATTCTCCTGTTATCACCCGATTTTATTTCAAACGTCTTACTCTGTGAAATTTTATATGGAAATTTTTCCTTACCCGGTCTCAGTCTTGGATCAGTTATCATACCTGTTAAAGATGAATGAGCAACAGTTGCGGGTGAAGCCAGATATATCTGTGCCTCTTTGTTCCCCATCCTGCCAGGGAAATTGCGGTTAGCAGTAGAAATCACGGTATGTCCGTTTGCAGGTATCCCCTGTCCGGTTCCAAGGCATGGCCCGCATGATGGCGTCAGTACATTTGCTCCGGATTCAATAAAAGTAGTAATGAGCCCCTCTTCAATTGCCTGAAGATATATCTTGGCTGAAGCCGGAATGATATGAAGCTGAAAACCATTTTTGACCATTTTTCCCTTCAAAATCTTGGCAGCTATTCTCATATCTTCTATTCTTCCGTTTGTACAGGTTCCAATTAGTCCTTCATGAACTACAGTGCCAGCCACAACTGCCACAGATTTGACATTATCGACATTATGAGGTGCTGCCACAACTGGGAAAACATCGTCAAGGTTAATATTAATTTCACTGAAATACTTTGCTCCTTTATCTGCCCAAATACCCATTGTCTCTTCACCATAAAATTTATCGAGTACTTCATCGACCGGGAAAACGGCATTTTTAGCGCCCATTTCCGAAGCAAGATTTGCAATTGTCATGCGGTCAGAAATATCAAGGGTTTTGACACCCTCCCCATGGTACTCAATCGACATATAATTTGCGCCTTCAGATCCTATCATTCCAATAATCCATAAAGCAAGGTCCTTGGCCGAGACATTTTCCTTTAACTTGCCTGAGAGAAAAATTTTAATTGATTCCGGTACCCGGAACCATGTCTCTCCTCTTTTCCATATACCTGCTGATTCTGTCCTGTCAATACCTGCTGCCATTGAATTAAAAGCTCCTGCAGTTGAGGTATGACTGTCACTACCGACTACCAACATGCCGGGTCGGGCATGATAAGACATTATCTGGTGACAGATTCCTTTTCCTGCATCGTAAAACTTTTTTATGCCTTGTCGCGACACTATATCCCTTATTTCCTGATACTGAGTTGCCAGTTTTGCATCAGCAGGAGGAGCATTATGATCTAATACAACAAGCATCTGATCGGGGTCAGCTACATTATTGCCTCCCATCTTTTGAAATGTCTTATATATACTTGATGTGTTGTCATGAGTAAGAATAATATCAGGCCTGGCAAAAACTATAGTGCCGGCCGGCGCTTTAAATATCTTTTCAGCAAATGTTTGTGGATTCATAACAATATGATTAAATGATTGTTATTGGCTTAATTTTTGACATAACGGTCTTGAATATATTATTCATGATTACAAGTATTCATATTAAATAGTGTCATTTACCCAATAACCCGCCTTTCTTATAGACTTCAAACTGTACATCAGAGAAGGGTTCTGCATTAATAATTTTCTTATTTCTCAGGTTCTCAATCTGTCCTGTTTTAATATTTACCTTAATATTGTCACCATTCTTCAGATCCATTTTGGCCAGATCTTCACATATGAGTATAGGAAATGCTGCATTTATGGCGTTCCTTTCATATATAGCTCCAAAAGATTCTGCAATTATTGCCTGGATACCAAGAGCCGAGAAACAATCAACTGCCTGTTGCCTCGAACTCCCGCAACCAAAGTTTTTTCCTGTAATAATAATATCGCCTGTTTTCGCTTTTTTAGAAAAGTCTTCAAACCCTTTTAGATTATCAAAGGTATATTGGCCCATTTCTTTTAAGTCGGTAGTTGCAAGATACCTGTTATGAAAAATCATATCAGTATCAATATTATCCCTATATATTAGCCAGGTTCTTCCTTCAATAACAAGTTTCTTTTCAGGCATTTTTTCATCCGGATGATTCTTGATTTTAGTTTCTGCAGCCATTGCCGGTCTTACAAATAAGGATGGCTTTTCGGGTATATTATCAGCTGTGGTTATGCATCCTGCTACAGCTGATGCTGCAACTATCTCAGGAGATGCAAGATACATGCTTCCCTTTCCCTGCTTGCCCTGAAAATTCCTGTTGCCTGTGCTTATTGTAATCTCTCCTGGCCCGTTCTGGCCTACCTGTCCAGCAGCGCATCCCGCACATCCGGCGTTGGAAACAAGAGCACCGGCCTTTTTAAATATATCTATAAGTCCTTCATTGAGACACTGTTTCCATATTTCGTCAGTAGCCGGAACTATTTTTAGCACCACCCCTGGCGCTACCTTTCTGTTTTTCAGGACTGCTGCAACCTTATTCATGTCATTCATCCTGCCGTTTGTACAACTACCTATGAATGCAGAATCGATTTTTAGTCCAAGTACTTCTGAAACAGTTACAGTGTCGTGTGGTTCTCCCGGACGGGAAACCATTGGTTTGAAAGTGGTTACATTAATAGTGAAAGTTTTTTCATAATGTGCATTGCTGTCTGCAAAAAAAGGTTCAAATTTTGTTTTAGATCTATCAGAACAATAATCTATAATTGCCTTTGTTGGCGGGAAAAGAATAATTATTGCTCCCATTTCGGTTGCCATGGAGGAAATAGTGATTCTGTCATCAAGATCCAGATTATCAACAGAAGGGCCATACATCTCGATAGAAAAACCAAGAAGCGAGTTCGCTCCGAATATTTTAAGAAGATTAAGAACAATGTCTTTTGAACTTACATTCGCAGGAATTTCTCCTTCAAAGTTAATTTTCACAGATGAAGGTATCTTAAACCATACTTTTCCATTATGCCATGTTGCTGCAATATCCATATCACCCATCCCCTGACCGAATGCTCCAATTGCTCCCAGAATATTTGCATGAGAATCAGTTGAGACAGTTGTGGAACCGGGGTAAATATACCCGTCTTCTAAAAGTACATGCGTTCCGATACCGGCATCAATATCGTAAACTTTAATTCCCTGCTCCCGCCCAAAAAGTCGGCATGTATGTTGATTGATTGCATATTTCTGATCAGATCCGGTTGGATTGCAATCAAATGTGAAAAAGGTTTTATCAGGGTCTTTTATTGTTAATCCAAAATCCTTAAGGTTCCTTACTACATTGCCACCCCCAAAATCACGTGCTACTCTGCAGTCTATTTTTATATCTACAATTTCTCCGGGTTGAACAACATCATACTTAGAATGTGCAGCAAGAATTTTCTCAAGCAATGTCATTGCCATATATTTAAATTTTAAAATTAATAGAATTGAAAAGTAACAATTTATTAGACACTATTTGAATTGTGCCCTGAAATCTCTTGGGGAAATTCCTTCACTCTTCCGGAACTGCTTATTGAAATTGGAAATGCTGGCAAAACCACATTCCCTAGCTATATCATGCACAGGATATTCGGTTTCTCTCAGGAGATAACAAGCCTTATTTGTCCTGACACGGTTGAGGTACTCAATAAAGCCTGCCCCTGAGTTTTTCTTGAAATATCTGCTGAATGCAAATGGACTCATCTTTGCAATTTTTGCAATCCTTTCGAGTGGAATAGCTTTGAAATAATTTTCCCTTATATAGGTATAAACATCAGACATTTTTTTATTTCCTCTTTCATCAAATGCCAGTTTGTAGTTTTCTGAGCACAGGCTGGCTCTTTTATCAGAGGAACACAATATTTTAATAATATTGAAAAAATCTATCATTTTATCAATACCTTTATTATTAATCATCTGTATCATGTGTTTTTCAGCTTTCCTGGAATCCTCCACTGAAAAAGCTATTCCTCTGTCAGCCTCGCTGAGAAGTTCTTTAAGACAATGCAATTCATGCTGCGATAATAATGCTTCACCGATCGATTCAAGTTTAAAATTAACTATTATACCATGATTATCAGGGAGAGTATTATTTTGCCTGTAATAGTTCCAGCAATGAGGAATATTACCGGCAATCAGGACCATATCGTACCGATCAAATAATTCAACACTATCGCCGACAATCCGCGTTCCGTTGCTTTTGATATTCAGAACAAGTTCATACTCTGGATGAAAGTGCCATAAGCCGCCTGTATCGTTTATGTAAGTCGCTCTGAATCCGCCGCCGTCATCATATAATATTTTTTCAAGTTCCGCAACCATGGCAAAAGATATTAATTTTGATCGGATACTATAAAATTAAGCAATATTTTATCAATTATTAACATCTGCCGCTGATAAATATTTTTGCTGATTAATTTGATTTAATCATTTTTATGTCTAAATTTGTTTTCAAGCTCATGCTATTGGTATTAAGAGGAGATGAGCAAGGGTTGGGAGTGAAAATCAACAGGATTGTATTGCAGACATTGACTTTCACATCAGGAACCTGAGGAATAGCGCCAGCTAACCATGNNACCCTTCCTCCTCTTATTTTTTTCGTTTTATTATAATTCTGCCATTGTATAGATCAATAAATTTTAACAGTTAGCGAAAACCTGTTTGACTGTTACATTTGGTTTAATTTATCCATTGATTTTCTTCGTTTCACCCCGGCCCCAAGGAGAGCGAAGAACCGAACCGCCAAAAGCGGTGAGTCCGACGAAGTCAAAATCAATTTACTCCCCTTGGGGATGGGGTAAATAAATTGATTTTCAAGCGATTTTGGTTTTTATACTCTAGTTGGCCTCAACTCATAAATAAATCAACTATCTTTGGCTGCTTTCAGTAAACGGGGATAACTGAATATTTTTATCAATAAGCTGTATAGAGTATAATGAAGACCTATATCAGAAGGAGGGAAAAGAATAATCATCTAGTTGTATTATATGGTGGCTGGGGAACAGACGAAAATGTTTTCACACCTTTTTGCAATGATGAGTTTGACTTTATTCTTTTTTATAATTATTCGGCAGATGAAGCGCTTGTTCTTCCGGAAATGAAGACTTATGAAAAAATCACACTTATAGGATGGTCACTTGGTGTCTGGGCAGCTGAATATCTTTCACCCAAAACAGGTATAAAACCTGATATAACAATAGCTGTAAATGGAACTCCTGTTCCCGCAGATGATATGTACGGAATACCGCTAAATGTATTTGAAGGGACGCTAAATAATATTACTGAGGAAAATATTGATAAGTTCTATTTAAGAATGTTTGGCGATAAAAAATCATACCAATCAAACATAAACAGGGTTCCTCACAGAACACTCCGATCCTTACACGATGAACTCCGATGGCTATATAACCGCATAATGGAACAAAAAGAATCAGGTTTCAGATGGGATTATGCCGTAACAAGTGAAATAGACCGGGTTTTTCCTTCAAAAAATCTCGAAGGTTACTGGGAGAAAGAGAAGAACACGAAGAATATTGTTCTTCAACTTCCTCATTATCTTTTCAATGAATGGAACTCATTCACCGATTTTATAAGTTTTGTTGAAAACTATCAGGACAGAAAAAGCAAGTTAAAAAAGGTATCCGGAAACAAAGCTAAAGGTCTTTGATTAAAATGTTGGCGTCCGATTTTGCGATGAGCTTGTCGAACTTTTCAAGCATAGAAATGATTTTCTCATAATCTTTATTCCTGATAACCATGATTTGACCAACACCTTTTTTATCGAGCCGTGAGAAAACGAAACTCACTGTCAGTTTATTAATATCTATAGCAGGCTGATATAAACGCTCCTTCTCTTCATTTTCATGAATTATGGAAACAATGTTAGCACTGCTTAGATCCTGAAGTATATCACGTGCGAGTCGTACCGGGATTTTTAGATTAGATGCTATATATGAAGCGCTGATAGGCTTTTCACCCAGCGAAAAATTACGGATAATCATATGCAATATCATCAGTATAAGGGCCCTTTTCTGATAGTTACTGATATTCAGCGCCTCCGACTCCATCTCATAACGAGATAAATTCTGATTGGCAAAGGATATTTCAGCTCCCAATAGTACCACGATCCAGCTGCTCTGTAACCAGATAACAAATAACGGAACAGCCGCGAAACTACCATAAATAGCACCAAGCTTTGATATCCCGAATTGAAGATCAATATATAACCATTGAATAACCTGAAGCAATGTACCTGCTATAATGCCTGAAATCAACGCAGGAATAAACTTGACTTTCGCGTTTGGCATTATAATGAATAGTACGGTCAGGGCTATCCAGCTGAGTAGATATGGCGCAAATTGGACTAGAAAACTAATAACCGGCTTAAAAAAGTCAAGTATAGGAGCATTAGTCATATAATCAGGAAGGTTAATACTAATAAATAGAGTGATGCTTATTGAAAGAATAATAAATACAGGAGCTATTAGCATTATGGTCAGGTAGTCGGTAAACTTTCTGTGCCATGGTCTTGAAGTTCTGATCTGCCATATATGATTAAATGAGCTTTCTATATTAGTAAGAAGCGACATTACTGACCAAAAAAGGATTATAATTCCGACCCCTGCCATATAACCTCCGCTTGTTTTTTTAATAGCAGTTTGTGCTTCATTTAACAACCAATTCAAATTAGTCGCTTGCGACTGGAATTTTTCTTGTATAATTATTTTAATATTATTATCAACATTAAAACCTTTTGCTATAGCAAATACTATAGCTGCGAAAGGTATAATGGAAAGCAGTGAATAGAAAGTTAATGCAGAAGCCCTGAGTTGAACCTTATCATTGGAAAAACCCCTGGCAGCCAGGACAATAATCCTTAACTGCTTGAATATGAATGTTTTTCCTCTGGATAGTTCTGAAAGTGGAGTACGCCAGATCGCATCATTAAGCCTCTTTAACAAGTCAAGTGTCCATGAAACAGGATTTACCATAATGTTATACTTCCATTAATATCAGTAAGTTATTTATGAAAACGCTCTCAGGTTCAAATATACGAAATACCTGAGGGGATGAAATGTAATAAAGTAAAAATAATTGCTATTTTCACTTTAAAAATAGGATGTAAAATGAAGGTCGAGATTCTTGAATTTGTTGAAGGAGCCCGAAATGCAAAAGGAGTTGCGGTTATTATTGATGTATTCAGGGCCTTTTCAGTCGCTTGCTATGCAGTGGATTCCGGTGCAGTCCGGATAATAGCTACTTCTGAAGTTTCAGAGGCATTTCTGTTAAAAAAGAAATACAAAAACTCTATTCTTGTTGGTGAAAGAGACGAGAAAAAAATTATTGGTTTTGATTTTGGTAATAGTCCTACAGAAATAATTAAAGCTGATCTTTCAGGAAAAACTGTAATCCAAACCACAACTGCCGGTACACAGGGCCTTATCAATGCAATAAATGCTGATGCGGTTCTGACTGGCAGCTTTGTCAATGCAGGTGCAATTGTAAAATATATTAAATCTATAGATCCAGATCATGTTTCATTAGTAGCAATGGGGTACCGTGCAACAAATTCAGCTGAAGAAGATCTGATGTGTGCTGAAATGATAGCTTCTGAACTGAAAAATGAAAGATTTATTCCTGAAAACAGAATTGCTGATCTCCAGAATACTTCAGGAAAGAGATTCTTTAACCCTGACAATATTGATTTTTCTCCTCCAACTGATTTTTTCCTCTGCACAATGATAAACAAGTTCGATTTTGTGTTAAAAGCGACAAGAAGGTTTGACGGCAATGTTGATTTGATGAAAATCGTTTTGTAATCAATTTATAATCAAGTGAAAGAATCATTACCCTTTAAAAATTCAGGAAAAGCGAATTGGGATGGACAAAATTTCCATCGCCGTCATTCGCTATTGAAATGACTATTCAATTCCGGAAAATGCTAGAAAACAGGAAGGATATTTTTTCGTATATGAATCGCCCGGTAAGTACAAAACATACTCATCTTATAGAATGCAAATAACAAAAGAGAAATATTACTGGAATCAAGTCTGATCTCCATCCGGTCGCGGTATCTGATAAAAATGGCCGCTAAAATTCGTGTTAATCCAAAAAACTTGAGTTTATTATAAATCCTGAGTATCATGACAGTCTCAGAAAATGCTCCCTTATCAGTGACTTTATCATAAAGTTTGCTCAGATTTTCTATACCCAGTTTAGTTTTATTAAGAAAATCCCTGTTCGATTCCAGTCCCTCATGCATAAGCCCATTATCAATATGAAGTATATCAATACCGGCTTTTTTCAACTGATAGCCAAGCAATGTATCTTCATGACCATATTGTTTCAACTCTTCATTGAAACGGATTTTGGAAAAGACTGATTTATCAATAAGGACATTAAATGTTGAAAAACCTGCATGGGGGTGTTTATTCCTTTCAGCCGCACTTTTTTGTTCTCTCCATTTTCCGTAATTCCATCGTAAAAGTTTGTCAGGATCGCCGGGTGGACCATCATGATACAATGTTCCACCACATATTACCCTTGAAATTTTCATAGCAGGAAGCCACTTCAGAATATACGCTTCTGCTGTTCCCGGAAGCATTACATCAGCGTCAATAAAAAGCAAGAAATCACCATTTGCTTCAAGAGCCAGCCTGTTTCTGATCGCAGCTCTTCCAATATTTTTCTCAGAAGAGATCACTTTTACATTCTCAGCTTCGAGTGAATGATATTTTTCCCGGTATTCAGTTGAAGAACCATCATCACCGATAACAATTTCATAGAATTCAGGAACTTTGCCCATTGCATTTTTCATGCTGTGAACCAGCGCAATAATATCAAAATTAAAAACCGGAATGAGCAAAGAAATCTTCATTTTTCTCTATGGTTATCCTATCAAATATACAATATATTTTCTTAATATTTGTGCTACAACCTTTGGCAAAGAAATTGCATTGGCTAATTTTGCAAATGTCTTTAGTAATCTTAATTGCAAATGAGAAAGTTAATTTTCTTTATATTAATTTCATTAGTTCCGGTATTTTCTTTTGGCCAGTTAAAAAATGGTTATGAAATTGACATAACCATAAAGGGTCTTCAGGATTCTACTGTTTTCCTGGCTTATCATCTCGGAGATAAGCAGTATATAAAAGATACAATTAAACTCGACAGAACAGGTAATGGAACTGTACGAGGACACGAGGCACTACCGCAGGGTATATATATGATAGTACTGCCCGGGAGAAAATATTTTGAGATTTTGATATCTGCTAATCAACACTTTGCACTCAACTGTTCATTTAGTGATTATTTTAACACGCTGAAATTTAACGGGTCAGAGGAGAACTCAGCTTTTGTTGAGTACCAGAGGAAATGGATAGTTATGCAACAACGTGCTTCTGTTATTTCCAAAAGAATTCAGAACAATAAGCAAAATAATGATTCGCTGAAGATCCTTGGATCACTTCAAAAACTTCAGGAAGAAAACATGAAATCATACCTTAGAAGTGTCATCAAAGCAAATAATGGAAACTTTCTTGGAACTCTTGTCAAAGGATTGCTTCCAATTGATATTCCTGAATTCCCGATTCCTATCGGATTTGCAAACCCCGATTCTGTAAGGTGGGTGAGGAATTACAATTATAACAAGGATCATTTTTTTGACAATATTGACCTTACTGATGAAAGATTAATTCGTACACCTCTTTTATACGCAAAACTTGACGCGTTTTTTACAAGTGCATTAATACAGTCACCTGATACCATAAACAAGGAAATCGATAAACTAATTAAAAAATGCAGCGCCAATTATAAAATATTTCAATTCGTATCAGTTTATCTTTTTAATCATTTCAGGGAAAGCGAAATCATGGGACACGATGCCGTATTGGTTAAACTGGCGGATGATATATATCTTTCGGGAAAAGCTGACTGGGTAACAAAAGAATTCAAAGATGACCTACGGAAACAAATTGATCTGTTAAGACCGAATCTTATTGGTAAAAAAGCCGAAAACATGATAATGGACTCGTATAAAGGAATATTTGTATCACTTTATGATGTTGAAAAAGATTTTACCGTTCTTTATTTCTGGGAGCCCGATTGCGGACACTGCAAGGAGGCTACACCAAAGCTTAAGGCTTACTATGATAAACCAAGAGATTACAGCCTGGAGGTATTTGCCGTTTGCACCACATCCGACAAGGCAAAATGGACGAAGTATATAGAGGATAATAAACTGATATGGATAAATGGATGGGATCCGAAGAGGAGTTCACATTTTGACTATTACTATAATGTCCAGTCTACTCCTACTGTTTATATACTCGATAAAAACAAAAAAATTATTGCAAAGAAACTGGCAGTTGAGGAAATAGGTCCGTTTATAGATAACTACAGGAAGTTTAATAAATAGGTCCGTTCACACTTTCTCGCTCAGAGACGAAATCAATTCATATATGGAGAAGAACTCCTGAATACTGGATTGAGTTGAAAGTTGCCAGGACTTAGTATTGTCTGATGGAATTATTATACAGGGTAACGTTTTTTCTTTCGAAACAGCAAAACCAGCCCTGTTGATTGCCTTTTCAGTCCAGTGTCTTTTATTTCCGTTTCCCTCAATATAAATACTCCCCTTTGTTTCACTCCGGAAAGAAAAAGTGCCATCTTCAGAATTAAACATTACGTTTGATGAATCAAAAAGGTGATCAAACGCTCCTGAAATCATAAGATCTTCAGGAGCTCCTTCAATAAGTTTGTTATCTAGTATTAGCCAGATTTTATCTGACTGACTAATAGCCATTTGAAGATCGTGAGTTGAAAAGACAATTGTTTTATCACCATTATTGGAGAGCGTGTGCAGAAGATGAAAAATCTCATATTTGCCTGCAACATCCAGAAACGCGGTTGGTTCATCCATAATCATAATACCTGTATCCTGGGCTAAAATCCTGGCTATCATTGTCTTTTGGCGTTCTCCATCAGAAAGTTCGGAAACAAACTTTCTGCGAAATGACGTCATTGATGTCTTTGCTAAAGCATCCAAAATAACCTCATGATCCTTCTTTTCAATTTTGCCGATCCAGTTAGTATGCGGAAATCTGCCAAGTGCAACAAGGTCATATACACTCATATTGCTGACTTTAATAATCTCAGTAGAAATATAACCTGCTTTTTGTGCAAGCTCCATTTTTGAATATTCCCTGATATTCTTACCACTGTAAAAGATTTCACCTCCGAGCGGTTGTTGCAGTCCTGTCAGTGTTCTTAACAAAGTACTTTTACCTATGCCATTTCTGCCTATGACAGCAATAAGTTCTCCTCTTTTAGCACTTGCAGTAAGAGGAGGAAGAAGAATATTTTTATTTTTCCCCGAAACATACCCGATTTTAAGTGAATCGAGAGATAATATTTCATTTGGATTCATTTTCATCAGAATGGTCCGGAATATTTTCTGTTACGTAAGATTACCCAGATAACCACAGGAATACCAATCAAAGAAGTAACGGCATTCACGGGCAGAACACTTTCTGATCCCGGCAACTGGGAGATAATATCACTTATAAGCATAACCGCTCCACCCATTAAAATAGTACCTGGTATTAAAATTTTATGATCAGATGTTTTAAATAATATTCTTACTATATGGGGTACTGCAATTCCTATGAATCCAATGGGACCACAAAAAGCAGTAACACTTCCTGCCAGAATACTTGTACATGTAAATATCACTGCTCTTGCAATTCTGACATTGAGCCCTATACTGCTTGCATAATTTTCACCAAGAAGTAAAGCATTTAACATTTTTGAAGAGAATAAGCTCATAATCACTCCTGCTAAGACGGAAATCAAAAGAACATTAAGCTGGCTTGCAGTAAGATTTCCTAAACTTCCCATAGTCCATATTACGTATGCTTTCAACAATGTCTCATTGCTGAAATACTGCATAATTGTTACAATAGCCGATATCCCGCTTGAAAGCATAATGCCGAGAATGAGAATAGTCATAATATCTTTTACCTTCGAAGAGATGACCATTATTAACAGCATAACTGCACCCGCACCGATCCAGGAGGCTGCAACAAGAATCCAGTTTCCTAATCCGTTAAGACTGACTGTTGTAATATTTGAAGAAAAGCCCAAAATAACGAAAGCAACACCAAGACTGGCACCGGAGCTTATCCCGAGTACATAGGGTCCGGCCATAGGATTCCTGAAAACAGTCTGCATTTGCAACCCGCTTAATGATAATGCCACTCCAACTGTAAGTGCTGTTATAGCCTTTGGCAATCTGAATTTCAGTATAATGATTTCAAAGTTATTATCTGCATTTGTGAAAATTGCTTTTATTACATCTGATGCCTTTATACTTACTGACCCAAAAAAAATATCCAGAATTAGAAAAATGGCAACCAGCAACACCAGACTTGAGAAAATTAACCTGGTATTTCTTCGTGATTTAAGATCAGAAGAAAATTCTTTCTGCATGTCACTTTTCAATGGGCCGGTTTTAATAAATCTTTCTGTAGTAGGTTAATGACTGATCACTGAATAATTCAGGATGCAGAATAGTAGCTATGTCTTTGAGTATCAGATGGGGATAAAGACTTCCGCTCTCCCAAAAGTCATTTCCTCCATTAATTGTGATCCGATTGTTATTATTGAAAAGATTATCATTCTTAAAACAGGGAAGATCTTCCATACGCGAATCAACAATTGAAATCTCATTTCGGGAACTGGCACTTCCGATATTAAGCCAGAAATCAGCTTTCATTCCACGTAAATAAACATTTTCTATTCCATATGGCATTGATACAGAAGACTTCGTGTCTCTCCAGAGATAATCACCACCGGCATCAATAATTAGTTTACTCATAAATGAATTACCAGGCGATATATACCATGTGTCCTTAAAAGGAAGCCCGAGCAATACTTTTGGCTTATTCGTTGCATTTTGATCTATGTATGACTTCAATTTGTTATACTCATCAACTTCAGATTTATATATACTGTCAGCCAAATTTTCTTTGCAGTACAGAGCTCCGAATAATTTAATCCATTCTGCTCTGCTCAATGGATCTGTTTCAAGGTAATCGGCATTAATAATAATTTTGGTGCCCAACTCCTTTAGCTTCCCAACGTAACCAGCTGATTCACTTCCTATTCCATAAATCATTATAAGGTCAGGGGAAATTTTAAGGATTAACTCTTTGTTGAGATTAGTTTCATAACCAACGTCCGCTACCAAACCTTTTTCGACATTTTTAATTAATTCAGGTGAATAAATGAAATTTGTACCTGACATGCCAACAATTGATTTTTCTTCATTAAGAG
Source organism: Bacteroidales bacterium (assembly GCA_003141415.1). Taxonomy (GTDB): domain Bacteria; phylum Bacteroidota; class Bacteroidia; order Bacteroidales; family VadinHA17; genus LD21. Next base: position 40,584 of record PLLX01000077.1, on the reverse strand, counting down.
CTGAAATCATTGCAATATAAGTAGTAGACATGCAGATTATTTTTCTCAACGGGACAAAAATTACGGCTGCAGAATCCAGCCCTTCCGGCAGTTCTGATCCTCTTTTAACCAGATAATAAACCTGATTAACATCAGTTGCTCCCTGCCATGGATTAATAATTTTAACTTCGGTCCATCCCTTCTTTTTTTCAAGAGAAAATCTTTCTGCCCTTCCAACTTCATTCCCCTCTTCACGAAATTGGTCAGTGCCTTTCCTATCACTTTTTCCGCATCCTGAAATCGTAAATAATGCGCTGATCACTATTAATTTTAAAGCATTCATTTTTCCCTGAATTCACATAAACGAAGAATAGTTAAGATAGTTCAGGGATTGATTATTATTTTGAAGCACATTGACCCGGGAATTATACCAGCTTTCAGTTTTGAAATGAGTTTCCCACTTTCTGCATATAATAATACATAACCTTGTTGCACGAAGTCAACAGCGTCCGTAACGAAAACGTCGTTGTTTATTGGGTTAATTCCAATTTTGTAGAAATATTGTCCTGATTCCGGTAATATAAAAGGAACATAGGGTAAATCAGTTGCATTAATATCCATTTGTCGTATACCATTATCTAGATAATAAAGAGTCTGTCCTGTGCCATCTATCTTAAGACATGATGGGGAATCTTCTTTTGTCGGAAATACAAAAGTTTTTTCAACAGAATTTGAAGCGGTGTTAATTTCAATCAGTTCAGCATAATTTTGTCTTGTATAGCCACCATTGCAAAGTACCCATAGCATACCATATTTGTCAAATGCCATACTCTCAGGCTCAATTCCTACTTGTATTGAATCAACTACTTTATCATTAAGGGTATTAATAACCATAATTTCTTTCCCTTCTGTCCAGTATGAAATAAATGCTTTATTCCCGGCAACAGCAATCGATTCAGATGTTCTTCTCAGGTTAATATAACCGGTAATCGAATTATCAATGAGATTAATTATTGTAACCGAGTCGGAATAGAGACTTGATACATACGCTTTATAATCATTAATGAATGAAATATTCCGTGGTGATATTAGTCCGTTAATTGTTGATTTGGATTCAAGAGTCGCCTGGTCTACAATTTCAATTTTCCCGGAGTTGTTAACTACAATGTATGCCTCATCTCCTTTAATGGCCATCGAATTTGGAACATCACCCAATGGTCTGCCATTTACACTATAGAAAAGATCATTATAGATTTTTGAGGAATCATATGAATAAAAAGACAGGGATCCATTTCCGCCTCTGAAGTTGCCTTCATTAACTACGAAAACACCGCCTCCAAGAGAATAATTTAAATTTTGGGTATTTGGTATTTTTGCACAAGAATCAACAATTAAGAGAAGAATGACAATTTTTATTAAGTTTTTCATATTAAATCTATTTAACAAATTGAACTAGAATCTTTAAAAAGTATGACCGTCCGGGTAATGGGTAATATGCAATTGATTGATAATTAATATTAAAAAGATTGTCAATATTGAAATTTGTATCAATTGAAGAGCTTTTCAGGCGGAATTTAATACCTGCGATAAAGTTATTAATAAAGTATCCCGGAAGATAATTTGAATTATCAACAGTTATATATCTTTTCCCGTTGAAGTTGGCTGTCCATGAAGAATAGACATTTTTGTAACCAATTCTGAATGAAGCGTTAGCCTGATTTTCAGGTATATACATAAGCTGTTTCCCTATTGAAATATCATTTTCGATTTTCGATCCTCCGGCTATTGCTCTGGTAAATGAGTAACCTGCTTTCATACTTGCATTTAAATTATTTAGCACATAATCCAATGCTAATGATGTCTCTGCTCCGGTTGAATTTACATTTTCAATATTATCTGCAGTCCAATAAGAGTATTCCCCGGGATGCCATTGTATCATATCTTTTATGTTATAACGAAAAACAGACAGATCATATTTTATTTTTAAGGGATCTGAAATTTTCAGGTTCATCTCATAGGATATCTCATATATTAAAGCATATTCATTTTTTAAGTCAGGATTTCCACCTGGTACCCAGTACATATCATTCATCGAAGGTATTTTGGAATTTCTGGAGACATTGGCTTTGATATAGTACTCCTTTTCATCAATAATTCTGAATTGTATACCTGAAGAAAAATCCGGAAGTAATAAAGTATTCTTATCCAATATCTCACGAACAAGTATCGTTGTACCAAATCTCTCTTTCTTTCTTTCAATAGAGGCAGTCAGGGTAGACGTATTACGGGTTGTCTTATGATTATAATTATTTGATGTTATAATATCTGACTGCTCATCTATTACCACTTTTAGTTTTGCATATTTTCCAATCGGGTTTTCCAGGCTGGCCTTTAAAATCAGAATCTCCGAAAGATTCCTTGAGTCAATTAAAGCCAGAGGATTAAAATAATTCAATCTGCTTAACATCCACGATCCGGTAAAAGAAAAGTTACTTCTTCCTCTATATGCATCATAATTGAGCATTGTCCTTAATGATTCGTCAAGTTGTCTTTCACCTGAATTGGGCTCAGTCAAAAGTGAAGCCGGTAGATTTCTCTCAGTATTCTGGTACCAAATTCTGGCGGAAGTAATACTTTTTTCATTATTTAAATATAATTCCTGGATGAAGCCATTTTGCCGGAGCTGATTATTAGTTCTTGTCTGCCAGACTGGTTCAGAACTTATTTCAGAATTAAGATACCTGAAATTATTTTCTGAGTTTTGAAAATAGCCTTTTGTAACTGTCTGAAATTTGTAATTTCCGGTTTTCGCCTTTATTAAACCAGTATATTGTCCAAAACTTCCTATTCCGGTATTTACTGATATCAAAGTTTCCTTCTTCCATTCCGGTTTGGTCTCAAGGTTAATTGTTCCTCCGATACCTCCATCGTTTAATGACATTGAGGCGCCACCAAAATATATCTGAACATCATCAATTAACCCCACAGGAATAAGTGAAAGATCAGACTGTCCTAACATTGGGCTATTAATATTGATCCCGTTCCAGTCTATAAGGGTATGATTTGCTCCTGTACCTCTGAATGCGGGTGTTGCGGTGCCGCCCATTCCATAACTTTTTATAAAAATATCTGTATTTTCTGAAATCATGTCAGACAAATTACGATTACTGTAATTAATCAGAATGGACGAATCAATGATAGTTTTTTTATACCCTTCAGGATCTGAACTGAATTTATTTCTGCTGATAACAACCTCTTTTATTTTTATTGTATCATTAACAATTGACAATTGTGCGTGCAAAGGCAACGAAAAGAAAATTACAATATAAAATAAAATATTTTTCAAATGTAAATCTCTATTTCTGCTGATAACATAACGCATTCTTCAAAAATAAATATCTGCAAAAAGTTTATATTCAGCCCGTTTGTCCAACATCCGGCACTGACAAGGAAGTTTAAGTGGGGAATCAATGAATGATTCGGCGCTTTTCTTCCCGAAAGCTTTGAATATTAGATTTATATGGCAGGTCTTCTGACTTATCCCGGTTTTATGAAGCCTTCCCATAACTTTTAATAGTTACAGTGGCAGGTATTTCACAAAACCATCATCGTTAGAACGATCGGGCATCACAGCAGCGGGTACTGTTGCGGATTCAAACCGCATTCCCTTTTCATTACAATGATTTTATTTCATTGTAACACCAAAACATGACAAAGATAATCGATATTTTATTTCTGACAATAGATTGAATTCGGTCAGATATCAACAGTTGTTAACAAACATGACTTATATAGATATGTAATAACATGTTGGGAACGGTCGCGACAGGTCCCTGCATATCATTATCACCTGCTGTATTTTAATATTTGTTCACCGATGCCAATTCTATATCCGGTTGATATGAAAAGAATATTTCCATCTCTATCAGTTATTAAAACAACAGGTAAATTCAATTCAGGGGGAAGATTAAGTTTGAGAGAATTCTTTAATACAGACATCTGATTGTCAATGCCAAAAGAGCTATTTGCAGGCAGACCTTTGACATTCTCAGGATTAAATGAATTTGAATCAGAAAGAAAAAGAAATTTTCCTCCCCAGACATCAAGTTCAGTTTTCAGCAACGGAAGATCATTAAATATATGTTTTGTAGGTTCTTTTTCAGGGTCAATCCAGATGATCACAAGTCCCTTATCGTTAACACATGACTGAGAAGAGTTGTTCAGATGAGAAAGAGTGTAAATCTTTTTCAGATCAATTTTGCCAAGGATCTTTTTTTCAGAGGCGTCCTTTCTGATTTTTACATCAATAGTTTTATGTTCATTCTCCGAAAGATCAAAAAATGAGATGTTTGACAGTATCTTGCTGTCACTTAATCTGTTCCCGGTAACAAGCATATAGTGTCCAGATGGCAGGGGAAGTGCTTCCTTAAAATCAGTAATTTTTTTGTTGTAGTCATACTCAAGGGTATTATAACGCCCATTTTCAAATCTTGCAAGAGTAAAGTGAATATAATACTCAGGAACAGGGTTTGTATCACCTGATTGTAGCTTAAGGTAACCTTTATGCTGATCAGGTTGTCTCTGATCAGAAAAATAAACATCATGCCAGTTTTTATTGAAGAAATACTGCGGCACATTCCTTCCTGGTTCAAGGCGTGAAGATATTCCAAGACTCCGGCATATTGCAACAAAACAAATGGCGCGTGAACCCGTATCTGAAACCTTAAGTTCATTAACTCCGATAGGTGTTAATGGTGTTTGATAATAGTTTTCATCATCAGCAATTCTTATATTATCATTCAGATATTGAACAATTAATGAAGGATCATGTGATCCATTTATTAATAATTGTGAAGGAAGTTTTGTTAAGAAATAATGTCTCCATGGGACTAACAGTTCATTTGCAACTCTTGGGTTAAGAATATTCTCTAAGAATAACTTATTATCAGATTCACCTGGAATGCTGACTGGAACAGTACTATTTCTAAGATGATCTGAAAGTGTGGTACTTTTAATATCCCTGAGATCCTTATCTGGAAGGATCTCAAGAAATGACATAGCAAACAGAAGAATTGATTCGGGTGTTTCTGAAAGAAATGAGCTGATCTCTTTATAGTTGCCCATACTTCTGGCAATTATACTCATAACTCTTGAAGAATCAATATTAAGTCTTAATGCAAGAGTTTTTGCCTCTGCTGGCTTCATCCACGAATCTGTATACTTTTGACGGATATTATTTTCTTTATTAATTCTCTGCGAGTTCTGTTCAATAAGTTCTTTTGATGGTACCGGAAGCGGTGAGAGGATTACAGGTACATCAAGGTCCAGGTCTGTACTAATGCTGCCAAGCTCTTTCTTGGTAAGTTTCAATATTAATGTATCAGTTTCACCAACTGATATTTTCTTAAAGTCAAAATTATCACCTTTATGGGCCCAGATCAATAGATCACCTAATCCTGTTTCAAATTGACTTATTCCATCTTCGTTTGTAGGAACAACAGCCAGTGGATAGAATTCCGAGTAATTATATAGCTGGTATTCCACCTTAGCATTACTTAGAGGTACATTCTCATTGTCAAGCGTTTTTACCGTTATTTTCTTAGTAACAGCATACTTAGCCAGATTATTAATGTCGGTAAAATTATCATGCCGGTTAATAACATTCTCAGTACCCCGGAATGCGCCAAATGACTTTGTATGTACCAGCATAGCCCTTCTTGCAGGTTCTGTAAACCAACCACGGTTGAGGAGAGGTTCTGGTTCACAGGCGCCCATATAGAACCATTGTCCGTTAATCCATATTTCAACCCAGGCATGATTATCATCTGTATGGGCCCAACGAGGAGTATAAACCTGTCTAGCGGGTATTCCAACTGTTCGGAGCGCTGCAACAGTAAAAGTTGATTCCTCACCACATCTGCCTCTTGTTGAAAGAATTGTGCTCATTGGAGCAGAAGTTCTGTCATCAGAGGGTTGATAACTAACCTTTTCATGGCACCAATGGTTTATTTCAAGTGCAGCTTCTTTTATATCTCGCCCTTTAATTCTCTCCATTAGTTCATTATAATAATTAATCCGGAAAGAATCAAGGTTTTCATTATTAATCCTGCATGGAAGAACATAATGTAGGAAAACTTCTTCAGGTATGTCTTTTCCCCATTTTGTATCTGATTGCGCCCGTAAAGACATATTAATATTAGCCAGAAAAAAATCTCCGCTATAGTCTGCCAGGTCGCTTAATGGCATGAAAGCATAAAGAAACTTAAGGGCTTCAGACTGTTTTATTGAAAGATTCTGACTAAAAACAGAGAAAAGAGCCGAATCTCGGTTTATGGCCAGTTGTTTTCTTTGATTAAAAGCTTTTTCAGTGATTGCCAGATATGAGCTGTCATTAATAAGGTGCTTACCGGAACAGGACAATATAAGCAATGTTAGTAATGCCAGTGCAGAGACAGATCTGAGACCTGTCTTTACACTTATTATGGATATTTTCATACCAGCAACAGTTCTAAATAGTGCCGCAGGAATTCCTAACAATAAGCTCGGGTGATATATTAACCTGTCTCTTAAACTTGCCTTTTCCTGAATTTTTCACTTCAGACCATATCATATTTGCAACTTTTGTGGAAATTCCTGAAAGAGGCTTGCGAAGACAGGTTACAGGAGAAAACATAAGGTCGAATCCTGTTCCCTCTTCCATTGAAACGACTGCAATATCCTGCGGAACCCTTAGTTTCTTTTTCCTTAACAGCGTCATTATCGGATAAACCAGACTTGCATTCATTATAACCATAACATCTGCACGGTAAGGTGGGCGAAGATACTTATCAAATTGGGTCGAATCAATTTCATCACCTGCGGACCTTTTGTCTAATTCAACTACTACCGGTCTGTTGATACCGGTCTTTTGACCAATTGTATTAATAATATCCTGAATTGCTGTTGTATCGAAACGGGATGACCTGTGATCAGCAACAATTATTATATTTTTGTAGCCAAGCTTATCCAGGTGATTCACAACTAATTGAGCTCCTGCAACAGTATCTGTACTAACCGTATTGAGACGCAATGTTTTTGAAGGTCTTTCAAGAAGTACGAATGGATAATCTGTTGTTCTTAGCGTTCTTATAGTTGCTTCATCAGCTGCATCGCCTAGAAGGATTAGTCCGCTATAAAACTTCTTAAAAGCTCCCACAAGACGATCATATCTCTGATCATCAGGATCTTTCGTTACAATAGAGAATCCAACACCGATACTTGCAAAAGCTTTCTGAAGAAAAGGTGTGATCTGAATGACGAAAGGATCATTAATTGAAGGTACTATCATCCCGAGAACTCCGGGTTTCTCTTCAACCGGTGAAGATTCATTCTTTTCATGAAGCGACTCATAATACCCCATTTGCCTTGCAAGCATAAGAACTTTTTCCTGGGTATCTTTGCGAATACCCTGTTGATCAGCTTTATTATTAAGGACAAGCGATACTAAAGTACCTGAAACACCAAGCCTTGCGGCTAAATCTTTGTTTTTAAATTTTTTTCCCATTTCCCCTTTAATTGGAAGAATTAAATTTAGTTCTTTTTTTTAATCACAGAAATAATTTAATAATTTTTAACTTTTTAAAAAACAGCGGGCTTTTTTCCCTTTGTGTTGGTTTATGTTTTACTTCGTAATCATTTGTGGTTAAATTAATTATGTTTTACCACAAAGGAACGCAAAGGACTTCACTAAGGCTCAGAAAGGACCTTTTACACATGCAGGAATGAAATAAACTTTTTAAAAAAAGGCTGTCCTTTTGAGACAGCCCTCTTTTCCAAAAAATTATTGGACCATTATTTTTTAGGAGGATTGATACCTCTCTGTTTGGCTGCAGTTTCGAGTCGCTGCTGCCATTTTGATTTTTTAAGAGGTTTCTTTTTATTCTCCTCCAGTGTCGCTAAGACCGCATCAGCATTAATGAACCTCTTTGATATCATATTCTGTGCATATGTAAGCATATTAGCAAGGAAGTAATAATATGTAAGACCAGCAGAGAAGTTATTAAGAATAAGCATAAACATTATCGGCATCATATACATCATCATCTTCATACCAGGTTGGTCCGAACCGGGAGAAGAACCGGTCATTTTCATTGTAAGTAATGTAGATGCAGTCATAAGGAGCGTGAAAAGACTCACATGATTTCCATACATCGGAATCATAAATGGCAGTTTCAGTATTGAATCATAGGTTGACAGGTCGGTTGCCCAGAGGAAGTGTTCCTGCCTCAATTCAATTGAAACTGGGAAAAATCTGAACATGGCAAAGAGAATAGGCATCTGAAGCAGCATTGGCAGACAGCCTCCCATTGGGTTCACTCCTGCCCTCTTATACAGATCCATAGTAGCCTGTTGTTTCTTCATCGCATCTTCTTTCTTTGGGAATTTCTTTCCAAGTTCTTCGACCATCGGCTTCAGTACCTGCATTTTTGCCTGAGACTGGTATGATTTAAAAGTGAGCGGGAAGAGGACAACTTTTATGATGATTGTCAGAATAAGAATAATTAATCCAAAATTCTTGATAAAATGATTAAGCCAGTTAAAGATCGGAATGATTACAAACCGGCTGATCCAGCCAATTATATTCTTGCCCAGAAAAACTATCTTTTCGAGCTGTAGCCCTTCCTTTTTAAGAATTGGAATTGAATTTGGTCCATAATACAATTTCATATTGATCGAATTCGAAGTGCCGTTATTGAAAGGGACGCCCACCTCAGATGTATAGTATCTCAGGTATTTTTTGGATGCAAGAGTTCGGGTAGACGAGACAGAAGCATTAAGAAAGAAGTCATTGGTAAGAATTATTGAAGAAAAAAACTGGTCCTGAAAAGATATCCAGCTGAGTTTAGTGGTGATATCATTTTTTTCGATCTCCTTCGACTGACGCAGCCTGAGTCCGGCAACATCATCCTGATAATATTTGTAATTTATTGTTGAATAATTCTCTTCATTCTGCCGGCCTTTCTCCTGTTGAGGTATGAACATTTTCCAGTCTAATGTCAGACTATTCTGGTTTGAAGCAATAATGCCTTCCATTGATTTGAAGTTAACATTAAAGTCAACTATATATTTATCAGGGGCAAGAGTGTATTTATATTCAATATATTTATCATCACCTGCATATAATCTAAGCACAACGCTCTCGGGCTGCGAACCCACTTTATAAGATTTCTGGTCAGATACCGGTTTGAAATAGAGGTTATTGGTCTGAACAGCTTTATTGTCGTTGGTAAAGAAATTGAATCCAAAAACTGTTGAATCACCTGAAAAAAGGATAAGCGGTTGAGCATCAAATGTTTTGTAATTTTTTAAACGAGCAGAATAAACTCTTCCTCCTTTAAGAGAAATTTTAAGTTCAACCAAGTTATTTTCAAGTATAATGAACTCATTTTCACCGATTGCCGATTGTGCAAAAACTCCATATTGATTAACATCAGTTTTTGTTTCCGATGGATTGGTTCCTGAAACGGATGAATTCGATTGAGGTAAACTCAAAGAGTCAGATTTTTCTTTAGCAGGTGTATTTCCAAGCTTTAAATTGATTTCATTTATTTTTGAAAGAGCATCAGGTTGATTGGCCTTAAACCTCAGAGCATTTATATATTCTGTCCTCGCTGTTTCAAGGTCTCCTTTTGCATAATCTGAGTCTGCTGCTGCCAGAGCCTTATCAAATGCTTTATTGTTACGGTTGCTATTATATAAACTGAATCCTATAAAGATTACGAAAATCAAAATAAGACCTGTTATTGTATTTCTATCCATTCGTTAAGGTGAATTAAAATTATTTGTTTAAGAATTGAGAATTATAATTAATTATTATTGACACACGATAAATCGTGCATCTAGCCTATACAGGCTTTAATGAAACTAACAAATAACGGATGAGGATTGATGACAGTACTACTGTATTCAGGATGAAATTGGACTCCGATAAACCACTTATGATCAGGTATTTCAATTATCTCTACCAGGCCAGATTCAGGATTAATTCCTACCGGAACCATCCCCCGGTTTTTGAAATCATCATAGTACTTATTGTTGAATTCATATCTGTGCCGGTGTCTTTCAACTATTTCTGTTTTCTGATATGAATTGAAAGTCTTGGAATTCTTATCAATAACGCACTTATAGCCTCCGAGCCTCATAGTTCCTCCCTTGTCTATAATACTTTTTTGTTCCTCCATCAAATCAATTACAGGATATTTTGTTTTATGATTTATCTCTGTTGAATGAGCGCCTTCCAGGTTAAGAACATTCCTGGCAAACTCAATAACAGCACATTGCATACCAAGGCAAATTCCAAAAAACGGGATATTATTTTCCCTAGCATACCTCGCAGTTAAAATTTTCCCTTCTATGCCCCTAGATCCAAAACCAGGTGCAACCAGAATTCCATTAAAACCGCTCAGTCTGTTTGTAACGTTATTTTCAGTGATTTCTTCTGAATGAATATATTCAATATCAATTTCGCATTCATTCATAGCACCACTGTGGACGAATGATTCCGCAATCGATTTGTAAGCATCCGGAAGTTCAACATATTTTCCAACCAATCCTATCTTAATTGAATGCTTTGGATTTTTTAGTTTAGTAAGAAATTCTCTCCATTCAGTAAGAGGCGGCTCAACTTCAACAGGAAGTGCCATTTTCCTCAGTACTGTCCGGTCAAGACCTTGCTCAAGCATTTTTATAGGTACTTCATAGATAGTTGAAACATCAACAGATTCAATAACTGCATTCTCTTCAACGTTACAGAAAAGAGCTACTTTCCTTTTAATGTCTTCATTAAGATGCCGCTCTGTTCTAAGAACTAATATATCAGGTTGTATTCCTGTTTCAAGCAGCTCTTTAACAGAATGTTGAGTTGGCTTTGTCTTTGATTCTCCGGTTGAGGACAGGTAAGGAACCAGCGTAAGGTGAATAACAATACAATTTTGCGCTCCAAGCTCCCATTTTAACTGTCGGACTGATTCAATATACGGAAGTGATTCAATGTCACCAACTGTCCCTCCAATTTCAGTAATAACTATATCATATTTATCGCCTGAACCGACAAGTTTGATCCTTCTTTTTATTTCATCAGTTATATGAGGAATAACCTGGACAGTCTTCCCAAGATAATCGCCTTTCCGTTCCTTATTTATAACAGATTGATAAATTCTACCTGTTGTAACATTATTTGCCTGACTTGTAGGTACATTTAAAAACCGTTCATAATGCCCGAGGTCAAGATCCGTTTCAGCTCCGTCAAGAGTAACATAGCATTCGCCGTGTTCATAAGGATTCAGAGTTCCCGGATCAACATTTATATATGGATCGAGTTTCTGAATTGTAACATTATAGCCTCTTGCCTGTAATAACTTAGCAAGAGAAGCTGAAATTATCCCTTTTCCCAGGGAGGAAGTAACTCCTCCTGTAACGAATACGTACTTAACGTCTGCCAAAGCAATGAAAGTTTAGTTGTTAGATATAATATCTCATTTTCATTAATCATCAAGGCCTGACTGGTCTATCATCTTGACTTTTTCTTCAAGAGTTTTAATTAGTTTTTTTGCACTATCTATTTTCTCCTCTACCTCTCTTCTCAGTGTATCAGCATTGGTGGATTTTGCAAAAAATCCAATATTATTCTCCCATAATACGATGTCGCCCTCAAGCTGTTTAATCTTTGTAAAGAATTTATCTCTCTCATTCCGGACTTTTCTTGAGGCTTTCGGATTTGCTTTAAGGTTATCAAGTTTGGTCTTGTATTTAAGAATGCTTTTATCCTCATCCCCTATTTTCAGCTTATCAAATTCCTTATTGATGGCAACCCTGTATTTATTAGTGATCTCATCTTTAAGATTAAAGGGAACAAAACCAATCTCAGTCCATTTCCTTTGCAGTTCTTTTAAACGTTCGAATGCAGTCGGAACATCAGTCCCTGATTCGAATTTTTCAAGTTCTTCAATTACACCAAGTTTTGCCTTAAGGTTATCTTCATATGAAGTATCAAGAGCTGCAAAGAATTCAGTCTTCCGGTTGAAAAAGTGATCACATGCTTTTCGGAATCTTTTCCAGCATCTTTCAGATTGTTTACGTGGCACAGGGCCAATTTCTTTCCATTCTTTCTGAAGTTTAATTAGGGCATCAGATGTTGCTTTCCAATCTTCACTTTCCTGAAGAGCCTCAGCCTGCATACATAATTCGGTCTTTAGCTGCAGGTTATTCAGTTGAATCTCTTTGTTATCTGCATAGAAGCCTCTTTTTTTCTCAAAGAAGGCATCGCATGTATCTCTGAATCTCTGATAAACTTTGTTATTCTGCTTTTTAGGAGCAAATCCGATCGTGCGCCACATTTTCTGCAGTTCTACAACCTTATCAGCTCTTTCATCAAATTCCTTGAAGTTTTTAAATTCCAGCAAATTGATAGCATCTACTTCTTCACAAAGAGCTATTTTAGCATCAAGATTTTTCTTCTGATCATCTTTCTGTTTTTCGAAGTATTCATGATGTCTTTTGTTAATTTGAGAAGTCGCCTCTTTAAACCTTTCCCATATCTCATTTTTTGATTCCTGTGGTACAGGTCCTATCTCACGCCACTGATTATGAAAATCCTGCAAAGATCTGAAAGCATTAACTGGATTTGGCTCAAGAAGAAGTTCTTCTGCTTTTTCACATAATAAAACTTTAACCTCTAAATTCTTTTTTAGATCAAGGTCTCTTAGTTCCTTATTGATTTTAATATAATCATAGAAGATTTCGACATAATGATGATAATTCTCCCAAAGATCTTTCAGTGAAGTCTGGGGAACAACACCAATTGAATGCCAATCATTTTGGAGGGATCTGAAATCATGAAAAGTTTTATTTATCGATTCTTCCCTGTTTACAAGATCCTTGATTTTGTCAATTATATCGTACTTTTTCTTAAGATTCTCATATTTTTCAGCTTCCTGAACCTTATTATAATCAGTTTTTTTCTCTTTATATTTTTCGAGCAGATGTTTTACACGTGCATCATCAGGATCAACCCACTGTCTATAATCTTCAATCTTTCCGCCGCCCTCAAGAAATTTATTTTTTCTTTCTTCCGATTCACTCTTTAATTTCTTATAGAAGAGGATTTTGATACGTTCTACATCATCCCTTATCTCAATAGTAGGCCGGTTTTCTATAATAAGGCCTAATGTTTCAACAAGCTCATGCTTGGTGTATCCTGAATAATCAACCTGAGGAAGTTCTATATCTTCAAAAGTGTGAGAATCTTCAGCTTCAGGCTCCACTTTCTCAGTTGGCCCAGATTCTTCATCCTGTTTATTCTTATCATTTTCAGTGACTTTCTCTGTATTTTCTTCTGTTTTTTCACCATCGTCCAGAGAGTCAGGTTCTTGCGCGTTTTCCGCTTGTGTGGCATCCTCAGTTCCGAGGGCGTTTTCACTCGCCCCGGATTGTTCTTTATGAACAGAGTCATCCGGATTTTTCTTGGTCATAATCAATCCTTTTATAGTTCAGCTCTTTAGCAGTAATTTACACCATGACAATCCATGGGAATTTCAGAGTACGAAAATATCGAAATATTTAATAATACTCAAAGTTTTGACATAAATAAATGTGAGAATCAGATATTAAGACAACCTGATAGTGTAAGAAGGATAATATTTTAGTTTTTAGATCCTTCTTTTCAATAAACCTTTATAAGATATTAGTGAGATAAATTATATATTTGAATGAAAATTTCATGCAGTGCAAAAGTTCTAAAAAACTGAAATTAAATCGAAGACCTATATGCATCAATCTCAAATTATTCTCTTTTCTGCAGTAATAGCGTTTTTAGCATTCAGATTATATCAGAAATATATCAAGAAAGATAAAGGTAAATCCGGAACTGAAACAAAACCTTCTTCAGGCTCCTCTTTTCCATCATCATCAAAAGATGAAGATTATGAGCCCTACTCAAAAAAATAAAAACAAGTCATTTCCTGTTCTTTGAAACCAGGTAACGGAAAGGATTAACTATCTTTTGAAGAAGCCGTATATTATCAGTAATTATTTCCGCTGTACCCTGCATATTCTGAGTAAAATCAAGGTTTATTCCATATAATGTCCTAAGGCCATCCGGAAGCTCAATTTCTATAATATAGGCATCACTTGCCGCCACCAGAGATTTGGATTTTACAATACCTCTTACCATTCCATATTCAAGATATGGATATCCGCTCAGTTTAATATTAACTAAAAGACCGGTTTTCACTTTGCCTGATCTTTCCATCTTCAGGTTTATCCTGCCAAGAAAACTGCCAGCTTTGAGAGGAACTATACTGACGACTGGTTCATCTTTGACTACTGATTGATTTGCACTCCAGTACTTTGTAAAGGAAACGATACCCTCTACCGGGGAAATAAGCAAATAAGTGTTTTCCCATAAATTTATTTGTGCCTTCAGGTTTAAAAAGGATTCGCGTAAAGCTGAAACAAATTTTTCTCTCTCGTCAATCCTGGTTATACGGTAATCCTGAAGAAGTTGACGTTTTTCAGCCAGCTCAATCGATTTCGAGGAATGGTCAAGTCGAGCCTGCTGCAGTTCAATATTTACTCTTAACAACGATTGGTGTGATCTTTCGAGGTCGCTTTCAGGTATTACATTACCAGAAAAAAGAGAGGAATCTCTTTTAAATATTTTCGCCTCAAGTCGCTGATTTTCTGAGTACAATTTTTCCTTTACACTCAATCTGGTGATAAATTCCTGTATTCCATTTATCTCATCCATCAGCGAAGCAATATTGCTACCATTTAAATCATTAGTTACATAGTTATTTAAATCAGAAAGGTTTTTCAGGAAAGCGCCATAGAAACCCTGAAGTTCACCGAGCTCCGAGAATAATGGAAGCAAACGATAAGAAAGTAATTCAGGATTCTTAATAGAATCAACGGTTCGTTTAAGTAATTCAATTTCGTTTATTGAGGCGGTAGTTTCCATAACAGCAACCAATTGACCAGCATTAACCTTTTCTCTTTCTTTTACAAAAAAGGAGTTTATATGTCCTGTTATTTTAGTAACAAGAGTTACAGGAGGATTAGTTGTAGTAATTTCAACCGGAGCGGGTATTGTATCTGGATATTTTATTAACCATGCAAAGAGAATAAAGAAAACAAAAACTAAAAGCATAATCGTCGTACCCCACCGCAAAATTCTTCTCGGAGGTTTTCCCATAATCTCTCTGACAGGGTCGGAATATAATATCTCAGGTTTTTGATCTTTCATATATCGCTGCTAATTACCCAGTTCAAGTTGATTCTTTACAAGATTAAAATAAGCTCCTCTTGCTGCGATGAGCGATTCGTGGGTACCGGTTTCAATTATCCTGCCACTATCAAGAACAACAATTTTATCGGCGTTTCTCACAGTACTGAGACGGTGTGCAACTACTATAACTGTCTTTCCCATAAAAAATTCCTGAAGGTTTTCTACAATTACCTTTTCATTATTGGCATCAAGAGAATTGGTCGCTTCATCAAAAATTATAATATCGGGATTCTTATAAATCACCCTGGCAATGAGCAACCTTTGTTTCTGACCTTCACTTAATCCATGACCATTCGCCCCTATTTTTGTATTATATCCCAACGGAAGAGACTCAATAAATCCTTTAATATTTGCAATACCAACTGCCTTAATTAGTCTTTCTTCAATTATTTCTTGCGATCCTGGAGCAATATTTGCTGCAATTGTGTCGGGGAATAAGAAGCCATCCTGCATAACGGCTCCAACCTTTGCCCTCCAGACTTTAAGACTTAGATTAGTCAAACGTAAGTCGCCAATAAGTATTTCACCTGCAACGGGATGATAGAAACCCAGAAGCATCTTTAACAAAGTTGTTTTACCACTGCCACTGGTTCCGACAATTGCAGTTATTTTATTTTCTTCAATATACAGGTCAATATCTTTTAAAGCAAATGGTGATCGCGGGCCCTCATATTGATAGGAAAGACTATTAAAATAGATGTCTTTTTTATCAGGAAGTTTATGCACTTTGACTTCCGGATCAGGTTCCTCTTCTTCAAGGTTATGGACTTCAGCCAGCCGGTCGAGACTCATTTTTGCATCCTGAGACATGCGGAAAAAACCAATTATCTGACTGACTGGTACATTCAACTGACCTATAATAAACTGAACGGCAAGCATCATACCCAGGGTCATATTACCTTTAAGAACTGCAGTTGCTGCTACAATTGTAATAAGAACATTAGTTACTTCATTAATAAATGTTGCGCCGGCAGATTGATACTGAACTATGCTCAATCCTTTTACCTTTAGACCAAATAAGGTAGCCTGGAGCTTTTCCCAGTCCCAGCGCATGCTTAATTCACTTTGTGTCAGTTTGATCTCCTGCATTCCATTAACAATATTTATAAGCTTGTTTCCTGAAACAGACATCTGCTTAAAGCGCTGATGATCAAGCCTGGCTCTTGATTTCATAAATATCGAAACCCAAACAATGTATAGAACTGACCCGGTTAAAAAGAGGGCTAAAATCTTAAGACTAAAAACTGCCAGTACAATTCCAAAGACAACAAGATTGAAAAAAGAAAACAAAATATTGAGACTGGCTGAAGTAAGAAACTCTTCGATCCTGTTATTATCTTCAATGCGTTGAAGAATATCACCGGTCAGTTTTGTATCAAAAAAAGCAACGGGCAAAGACATCAGTTTTTGAAGAAATCCTGATATTACAGCTACATTCACTCTTGAACCAATATGAAGCAGCAACCATCCTCTTATAAACTCAACAGACATTCTTCCAAAAACCAGCGCTAACTGTGCAAAAAGAATGAGATAAATAAACCCTATATCGTTATTATTTAAGCCAATATCAATAATAGCTTGAGTAAGGAATGGTATCACCAGCTGAATGCAACTTCCCAGGACCAAACCCAGAACAAGCTGATAAAAATACTTCTTGTAAAGACGAAAATATTTGAAAAGAAATTTAAACCCGTTTGTCTTTTCCTTTTCATTCTCATTCTTAAAAAGAGATGGTGTCGGTTCAATTATCAGCACAAGGCCGGCAGGTTTTCCCTCAACAATAGTAGAAGCCCAGCTTTGGACAAATTCCTCATTACTGAATGTTACCAGCCCAATTCCCGGGTCCGCTGCCCAGATTTTATCATTCTTGATTTTGTAGACGACAATGAAATGTTTTTGCCGCCAATGCACAATACATGGCAGAGGAACATTCTCATTCATTATTTCAAAAGGGATCTTCACACCAAGTGTTCTAAAACCCAAAGAATCAGCAGCTTCAGAAAGTCCCAGAAATGAGACTCCTTCCCTGGTTATGTAACACTTTTTTCTTAGAGATTCAAGGGAAAAATTCATTTTGTAAAATCCTGCAACCATTTTAAGGCAGGCTGGTCCGCAATCCATTGCGTCAGGTTGTTTTACAAAAGGGAAAGACATTTGAGGTTTCCGGAAATTGATTTATAGACAAAGTAAAGATATTTATATTTTGATTAAGATAATCCCATGTTTCAGATAAAATCAGAACTTCAGGCTTTATAAAAAAGAGTTTTGGATTTTGGAAATACTATATTTGCCATTTGATTCGTCTAACCAAAAGGGGTTGTTTAATAAATTATCCGATATTAACATAATAAATGGAGTGCGAAATCAGGATGATAAAGTTCTGAATTGGCTTTATGACAATTATTTTCAAACAGTTAAGAATCATGTTCTTGGTAATAGCGGTTCCGATGAAGATGTTTCCGATGTATTCCAGGATACAATAATTGTACTTTACAATCAGATCACAGACGATAACCTTCATCTTACAACAGACCTTAAAGGTTACTTTTTTGGAATCGCCCGTAATGTCTGGAGTGCACAACTTAGAAAAAAGCAAAAAACGATAGAACTGAAGATTGACGTTCCTGAAGAGGAGGGAACGGAAGAACAGTCTGATCCGATTCTTGAAAGGATTATCAGCAGAGTATTTCAAAAATTAAAACCTGATCAACAGATGGTGTTGAATTTATTCTCCGATGGACTTTCTTATGAAGAGATTGCATTGAAAATGAATCTTAAAAATGAAGTTTATGCCAGAAGAAAAAAATATATGTGCAAAGAAGCTCTACTCGAACTTATGAAAGAAGATCCTGAATATCAGGAGTATTTTCGTTTCCAGAAATGAATTCCCAGAGATAAAAACAAAATTATAACAATTGCTATAATAGTTATTCTCAGCTTATTTGAATAGTATAATGGCGTATTATTTCCATATACCACTAAAGCGGACCAAAAGTACGGGTGAGACCGCAACTGATCAGCATTTTTTAAAAAAACAATCCTTGCTCTTTTTAATGCAACACTTTTCGTATATCCTTTTTTAAGGTTTTTATAGAACATTTTCACAATCTCTGTTCCTGATTTATCTTCAATCTCCCACATAGACATTATTACCGATTGACTCCCTGAATAGATAAAGCCTCGTGCAAGGCTTAAAATACATTCTCCTGAATATAACTGCCCGGTCCCTGTGTTGCACGAACTGAGAACAACCATTTTTGCCTTAAGAGGAATGCCGTAAATCTCAAATGTTTTAAGATAACCGTCTTCTGTAGAATCATTTCGCTGACTGAAGATCAATGTTGAATGCATAGGATCTTTATCATTCAGCAGAGTATGCATAGCAAGATGGATAATGTCATACTTGCCTGCTTCTTTTTTATACACTGATTCTTTTGCTTCGCTATTTTCAAATAGTGTTCCACCGGTAATATCTGAAACGAACTTTGCCTCCTGCCGTGCAAAAGGAAGATCGTTCAGAATTCCCATTCCGCCTTGTCTTGAACTTAATGCTGATTGGATATCAATTGGTTCGGGATAATCAGGAGCAAACGCAATTAATCTGTTACTTCTGCTGTATTCTTTTTTTTCTGATTCTGCCATAAAAGTTGAAGAGTAAGTATATGAAATATCAAAATCGTTCATAAGATAACTTAATTCCTTATATCGTATCCCTTCTCCGGGAACAGTCGATGTCGGTATAGTTTCAAATGGCAGATATGAAAGAATATTATCTGAAGATATAAATAGCTTATTAGAAATAAGATAGGATCTGACCGGATCAATGAGGATCTTATACAATCTGTAACCAACGGTCTGAAATTCTTTAAATTTCAATGTGGCATTTTCTGAAGGCAACGGCATTGATAACAAACTTCTGAATTGCTTTATGTCATTAAAAAATGAAGAATCGACAGGAAGCGCAAGTAATTGTTGATTTCTGTTGTTAACTATAAAAATATAAAGTGCAGTATCGGACATAACATAATTAATGTAATTCCCATTTTGGCCAATTATCTTAGGAATATCCTTAAGACCAATCATATGAGTATTATACTTTATAGCATAGTAACCAGGATATTGTTTTTCAAATACTAAAATCAGAGAATCCCTTTTCCTGCTATATTTAAAAAGGTTTTCTTTCCATTTAGCAATTAATAGCATATCTGGTTTCTCACTCGATGATTCATCAGATATATGAGCATTAATGAGACTTATTTCCCTTTGCAACTCCCTTTCAAAGTTCCCGATATCTGATGGAATATTAAACTGGGTAGCTTTTAGCTCCCTTGTAGAAGTCAGCAAGTCTGCAACTTTGCTTTTTTCTGAATATTCAAATGCTTTTTCAAGATAATGTCGATCAGCAGTTTTACTATAAAGAAGATTAAAATCACGTATTGTATTAAGATAGGAATCTCTGTACTTATCACCCAATATTAATCTGCTCTCTTCTTCACTTATATTAATTCTGACTTTATCGAGCAGAGAAACTATTAATTCTGAAGTGTTTGAGGCAGCTTCAAGAGTTCTATGGTCATTCTTCTTTCTATATATATCCCATAAAATATTATATTTTACCTTAAGAATCTTCAAAAATGTTATATCAGGTTTTAATGTCTCTAGAGGAGGATTTTCACAGGGTCCGCTCATATGGCTTCTCTCCCGGTCCGAAAAGAGCAACGACTGGATAATATCCAGAGCCTTCTCGGGCTCACCTGCTTCCTCTAATGCTTGAGAATAACCCATATAAACATAGGTTTTTAAAAAAAGGTCCTGTTCATTGTTTTTCACATATTCAACACACTTTTCATAACATTCAATAGATTTTTTATTGTCAATCTTGTTTTCCCGTAAATAACCTGCATAATTATTGAGAACTTCAAAGTAGTTAAGTGGATAAAGTTTATATGAGACTTTTGCCCGGTCAAGTGCGTCTTTAAGTAACCTTTCTCCTTTTTTTGCTTTTTTATCACCCGCAAGAAATATACTATAGCTGTTTATAATGTTAAAAGCCAGTGATGAATTTTTAGAAATAGCCAGTGCTACCCCCTTCTCGTAATACTTACCTGCTTCAGGAGCAAAATCAAGTGCAGTATAAGTTAGTGCTAAACCATTCATCAAATTTATATAGCCGTCACTTTGATCCAAAGCAGAATTCTTATAGATTGATTCTGTTTTATCCAGGTAGATTTTTGCTTTTGAGTAGTCAGCCAGTCTGTTATAACAGGCGCCTAAGTTATAATAAAGATCGGCCAGCATAGCAGGAGGTACTTTATCAGAATTATTAATGGCTATAGTTAATGCGATATTTGTAGTGGTTATTGCCTTTTCATATTCCTTCTGATCTATGTATGCACTTACCAGAGATAAATATGAAATTAAAAGCTCCGGATTTGATTCACCATATATTACTTTCCCGAGCTCAAGAGATTTCAAAGCATAATATTCGAACTTATTTAAATCTCCGAGATTAGCATATCCCACACTAAGATTGTAAAGTGCTTTGACATAACGATTATCATATTCCTTATGTTTCTCTTTTATTGAAATACAAAGATCTAAGTTATGAATGGCTTCATTATAATCCCTTGTAAACGAATGATATATTCCGATGAGGTAATAGGATTCAGATAAAGTACTATCACCAATATTATCAGCACTTATTTTCATCAGTATTTTTTCAACTGTTAATCTGCACTCCGATAAAGCTCTTTTTGCCAGAAGACTTTTAATATATGCATTTAGCTGTTCTATTTCTATTGAGCTTTTATTCAGGGAATCGAGATTTGAAGTCACTACCAGATTATTCAAGCCAGAAGCTGCAACAGAGAGATCTTTCCCATGAATAACAGCTGTATGAAGGAATCCGGCAGAAATAAAAATAAATAAAATATATCCTAAAAATTCTTTATGAAAAATCATGAAAATGTTTCAATGTTTTAGAGGTTCCCCAAATGTTTTTCCTGGTCAAAGATAATAAAACCAAATCAAATTCATTATTTATAAAAATATTGTACTCTCTAATTGCCTCATTATGTGTAGATAAAAAAATAATTCAAAAATAATTGATTTTTTCGTGTCACAAAACGGTATCCTCCGACATGTAGTAGTATAGAAATTGAATTAAGAATTACCTTAACTAATAAAAAAGCTATGAAAACCATAAATTCCAAATTGACAAATGACATTTTCACTGAGTTTGCACTTTCAACTGAAGAAATGGTTTGTGTTCGTGGTGGTGATAATGACCCGATAATAAAAACTGTAATGCCTCCGGTCATACTCTGATAACATATATACATTCTGTTTACCAAAACAGGTAAACTAATTTTTAATAATGTTGGTGAATTATTAAGTTTTGGCCTATTATAAGATATAACAAATAGCATGCTTCAATGAAGCACTTAATATTGAAACTATACTGCTGATATTGAGTAATTTGTTTTACTCTTTAGAGGTAGAAAGAAAATATACGATTTTTTTAAATGTAATAATATTTTATATCCATGAAAACAATTGATTTTTCATATTTCATCGAAAGGTATAATGCCGGCGAGATGAGTGAGGCAGAAAAACAATGGTTCCAGAAAGAACTCGAAGGCAACGATAAACTCAGAAATGAGGTACATCTCAGGAAGCGTACAGATGAGATTCTTAAGAACCAGAATGTAATCTCATTAAGAAGTAAGCTTTCTCAAATTGAAAATCAACGAAAAGAGGTAAAGCAACAGGTAAAAAAGTCTAAGAAAACAACTTACATTAGATATGCTGCTGTTTTTGCAGGTCTTGTCCTAATTGGAAGCATTACTTTGTTTTCGGGGAAGAATCTGAGCAGAGAAAAAATAATGAAACAATATTATAAAGCGTATGAACCTCCAACAAGTCAAAGGTCAGCTCATGCTGAAACAGAGGCTGATTTCTCACTGGCCCTGGAGTTTTATAATACCCATGATTATGAGAAAGCCGCGATTCTTTTTAACAAGGTGCTTGAAAACAAACCTAATGATATGCAGACTGTCTTATTAAAAGGAGTCGCAAATTTTGAAGAAAAGAAATATCCCGAGGCGAAACAATCATTTGGTAAGGTGATTGATGACAAAAACAACCTTTACATTGATCAGGCACAGTGGTATCTCGCCTTATGTTATCTGAACACCAATGAAACAGATAAGGCAAAACAACTTTTTAAATTAATTGTAAAAGAGGGTGGCATTTATAAAGATGATGCAAAAAAGATAATCAGGGGACTCAGGTAAATAACTGGGACCCAATATAAATGTACGATTCAAAAAGTGACAATAACTCACAATTGAAGATCAGTTAATTAGGAACAATATGAACTCATCGAATAATAATATGATAAATTGTCCAACAGTTCTTACAGGGATGTCCCATGAGATGAGAACACATATGAATGCGATTGTTGCATTTTCATTTCTGATGAAAGATAGTTGCAGCAATAATTCAGACCGTGAAGAATTCAGCAGCCAGATATTAAATGCATGTGAACAATTAATAGGTCTGTTCGATAGTTTTCTTGATTCGGCAATAATTGATACGGGTAATTCAAAAGCTGATTCAAAAATATGCAAACTCGACAGTTTTCTAGATGACCTTCTTTTGGAATTCAGGGAAGAACTACATAAAGAAGGTCATAAAGATCTGGAACTCGTAACTGAAATACAATTCTCAAATTCTGCTGAAGTTATTATTGACAAGAACAAGATTTACAGGGTAATTCGCAGTCTGTTCCAGAATTCAATAAAAAACACAAAATCAGGGTATGTAAAGATCGGGTACTTTCTCAGGGACGATAAAGTAAACTTCTATATTCTCGACTCCGGCCAGGGTTATTTCAAATGCAAAGAATTTCTTCAAACAGAAGATTTGAATGAATCTCTTATTCTACATAATGATACATATACTGCTATCAATATTACCCTGGCCAAGAAGCTAATCCAAATGTTGGGTGGGACTATCTGCATTGAATGTAACGGGCTTACCGGAACAGGAATTTATTTTTCTATTCCTGCCAAAGTGATAGTAAACTCCGATATCAATATAAATAAATATGTTAATACCATGATCGCCATCTGATAAAAGCAAGCGTTATTATTTTCGATGTCTGAATTCAATCAGCGTGAGAGCAAATGGCTGTTTTACCAATAAACAGCCATTTTTTTATTTTTTCAGTTCAATAATCTTTGCTTCTGTTCTCCTGTTTAATTTTCTACCTTCAATGGTCACATTATCACCAAGGGGTGAAGTGTTCCCATATCCTTTATACTTAAGCCTGTCCGAAGAAATCCCCTTCTTTATTAGGTAATTAACAACCGACAAAGCTCTTTTTTCAGATAAGGCCATATTATATTGTACTGATCCGGTAGAATCAGTATAACCGGCAATTTCCATAATAAGGTTTTTATTTTCTGACAGAAGCGTTACCAGATTATCTAATTCTGTCAATGATTCCTTCTTTAATTGCCAGGAGTCGATTTCATAGAACACATTTGAAAGCTGCATCTTCTCTCCTACAACAGCAGGATTCAGAATTATTCTTTTAATAAAAGGCTTAGAAGCCGTGTGTATCCCTTCAAACATGAAATTTTCGGAATAAAAAAGGTAACCAGGTTTGCTGACATTAATCCCGTAATTATATCCTGAAGGAAGACAAACCAGGAAATTACCAGTTTCATCGGTAACATTTTTTATTATTATTTTTCCAGTTGAAAGATTAATTAGCTCATAATCTGCCTTTAATAGCTTACCTGTCTCTTTATCGTACACTTTGCCTTTCATATAAGATACCGGATTGGGCCTGACCGCTTCATAAAGGTTAAAGGAAAAAATATCCTTTCCTTTTGACTTATCTCTTATTGATGAATAATAAGCTTTTTGGCCGCCTGACTCAATTATAAGCCCCATTTCATCATTATAGGTGTTAATAGGATAACCAAGATTCTGAGGTTCGGTCCACGTACTGTCATCCTTAAGCCTGGTCACAAAAAGATCAAATCCTCCCATTCCGACCCTGCCATCAGAAGCAAAATAGAGTGTCTTACCATCAAAATGTATGAAGGGCGACATTTCATCCCCATCCGTATTAATAATGCTTCCAAGGTTTACTGGTTCTGTCCACTGATTTTTATCATTTAATCTTGTTAACCAGATATCTTTGCCACCAAAACCGCCGGGCCTGCTGCTCGAAAAGAAAAGTGCTTTGCCATCCGCACTGATTGAGGGCGTTGATTCCCAGTGGCTTGTATTAACAGGAGCACCCAGATTAGTTGGTTCAGACCACTTTCCATTTTTAAAAGCTGAAAAATACAGGTCACAATTTCCTAACCCCCCGGGCCTGTTGCATGCCGTAAAATACATATAGCTCCCATCAGAAGAAAGAGTCTGAGCTCCTTCATTTTGGATTGTATTCAACGGAGCCCCGGCATTAAATGCTTTTTGCCATGCATTGTCAGAAAAATAACTTATATAAAAATCCTCCTGGACAACTCCTTTAAATCCCGGATTAGTAGTTAAATTTGGCTGTCTGGTAAACATAAGTGTTTGACCATCTGCAGTTATCGATGGCCAGTATTCATCATCAATTGTATTTATTCCGGTTCCTACACTTACCGGATTAAACGGAACCGGTTTCTTCATAGCATTAATAGCAAATTCACAATTTTTTATTCTCTTTGTAGCAGCAATCTTGTTCATGGATGACATTCCCTTCTGCGACTGATAAACATTAAAATGAATCAGTGCATTGAAATAATCTCCCGACATCATCTCTGCATTTGCCAGATTGAAAAATACAGGTTTAAAAAACAGAGAATCTATTTTTACTGCTGTCTTATAGTTTAATGAAGCTTCGCTAAACCTGTTTTGCTTTGACATTAATTCCCCAAGCATCATATAAGCTTCATAAAATTTATCATCTATTGAGATAGCTTCTTTAAAATCGATTTCAGCTTTATGGAAATCGAGATAATCGAAGGCAGAAACACCTTCCTTATATATCTTAAGGGCTTTGTCTGATGAAGTATGCAAACCCTGGGAAAGACAAACCGGAGAGGATAAGCAATAGATTATTAGAATAAATATAGGTAAAATGTTCTTCATACCCGAATCATGGAATATGCATATATTTATGAGCCTGAAGTGAAATTCTCCAGGTTGGATTCTTCTTGATATATTCAACTATTTCAGGAATAATGGATTCAAATCTGCTCCACTCAGGTTGAAGATATAATCTGCATTCACCACTGACCATTCCATGATACTTTTCTGCCCATTCAAAATCATTTTCATTCTGGACTATTACTTTTAATTCATCAGCTACTTTACATATTTCAGTGACCGGGGGCATGTTTCTTTTCGGTGAAAGGCAAATCCAGTCCCATCTTCCGCTTAATGGATATGCTCCTGAAGTTTCTATAAATGTACTGATATTTTTGTTTTTTAATCCATTACATAAGATATCTAGCGTCCACATAAGCGGTTCGCCACCGGTAACTACCACCGAATCTGCGCCTGATTCAATAACACGATCGATTATAGCTTTTGTTTCAACTGTTGGGTGTAAATTCGGGTTCCAGGAAAAACGTGAATCACACCAGTTACAGCCAATGTCGCATCCTCCTAATCTGATAAAGTATGCTGCTTTTCCTGTGTGATAACCTTCTCCCTGCAAAGAAAAAAACTCCTCTACTACCGGAAGTCTGGCTCCATCTGATATTAAATCCGATTGCTTTTCCACTTTTTTAATATTTCTAATCTATTTATTTATTCCGAATAGCAGGTCATATTCAGAAGTAATAGCCGTTTTTACCCATTTTTCAGGAATAATCTTCCAGTTATTCAAAGGTACAGGATTGATTGTTCTTTTTGCTTCAATTGATTTTAATAAATAATACCTCAAATCACGATCTGTAGAGGAAATTAGTCTTTTTCTGAGTTCATCTTTTGGTATTCCGGCACCTTCAGTAAAATGTCCGCCTCCACCGTTTCCACGATAAGAGTTAACGGCCACTTTATACATTTTATTTTTTTCAAAAGGTCTGCCATCAGTAAAACCTTTAATCTCAATTCTTGCACCCTCTGGTTTGCTAACATCAACTATATAATTAATCCCTGCTGCAGAATCGAAATTGTACGATTGGTTTTTTAGCCATGCTTTGTTATTTGTTAAAGTTGGTTTCCCATCTTTCGCGGTGCGAAATTTGAGTAATAAATCAGTCGGACCTTTCATTGTATTGAGCCATTCTGAATATGAGTACTCAAGATATTTCTGAACTTCATCACCGGACAGAGACATTGTGTATAGCATATTTTCAAATCTGTACAGTTTAAACATATCTCCTACTGTTATCGGACCTTTGTTTATCTGAACATCAAATGAAAGTGGTGCAGCAAATGAAATATCTGCTCCAGTTATTTCAAGCTGGATTGTATGAATCATGTCAACGAAAGCTGAGGGACCAAAGTAAGCATCTCTTGATGTGATAGTTGATGATGAACTGCCAATAACTCTCTTTACATATTCATCAATTATTTCATATTGTGGTGTGAACCTGGTAATGAATTCAGGATCAGGCTTAAAATCAGCAACATTTATAATCTGGCCAGAAATTTTCATCCGTCGTTTTCCTAAAATCTTTTTTGGATTAAATGTTATATCTGCTTCCGCCAGTTTTTCCGACCTGCTTCCACCATTGAGAATCAACACAGTGTCACCTGCTGAATTTATAAATTTTTCATTTGCCACTTTATGGTCATGACCATTAAAAATAATATCAAATCCTGGAACATTGTAAGCAACGGCAGCAGAGCCATTTTCATTTAGATTAAACGTATGTTGTAATTTTCCGTCAGATCTGTCCCACCCTGAATGAAATAGTCCCACAACCAGATCGGGCTTTTCATTTAAAATAACAGGCATCCATTTTCTAGCTGTTTCAACCATATCTTTAAATTCGATACCGGAATATAGTTCCTGTGGTAGCCAATTTGGAATTGCAGGTGTAACAAGACCAAAAACAGCAATCTTAACACCATCTTTTTCAATGATTATATAAGGTTTAAAATATGGATTACCTGTTTTGATATCAACTGCATTGGCAGCCAGCAAAGGGAACTTATATTCTTTTACTAACTTGTCGTAAACTGCATGGCCGGCTTCTATATCATGGTTCCCAACCGTGCCTGCATCATATCCCATATAATTCATTGCTTCAGCTACAAAATGGGGTTGCACTGTATCAATAAAATTATAATAATATACTTCGGGTTGTCCCTGGAGATTATCTCCGTTATCGAGAAGCAGGGTTGCGTCTTTTTTCTTCCTTATTTGCTTAATATAATCAAAAGAAGAAGCCATCGAAACGTTAAGCTTTTCATTTTCAATAAAATCATACGGAAGTATAACTCCATGCACATCTGTAGTCTCAATTATACTTATACTCTTTTTACCTGTTCCTGTACATGAAACCATAAGTAATAAGAAGAGTAATTTAATAGTCAGGCAGCTAACCGATCTTTTTACCATATTAAAAATATTTTTAATGCCCAAACTTATGAAAGAATAATCATTTTTAATTAATATGATGTAGGTTATTGATCATTTAAGTCTGTTAAGCATATATTTGCTCATAAAAACAGACAGATGGTAATTACCGGACTCGAATCTATTTTGAATGAGTTTCCTGCGAAACTTAAAGGGAAAAACATTGGAATTTTATGTCACGCTCCAAGTGTTACAAGGGACTATATACATATATCCGAAATCTTTTTCAGGAGGAAGGACTGCAAATTAGCTGCTCTCTTCGGTCCACAGCATGGTATTCATGGGCAGACCCAGGATAATATGATTGAATGGCAAAGCCAGAGGCATCCGGTTTATAATATTCCCATTTACAGCCTTTATGGGAAGTATCGTAAACCAACTCCTGAAATGCTAAATGGAATTGACATATTTTTAATTGATCTCCAGGATGTTGGAGCCCGTTTGTATACATATATCTGGACAGTTAAATTATGCATGGAAGCGTGTACAGAAGCAGGTATCCCTGTGTGGTTATTTGACAGGCCAAATCCGATAAGCAGGCTTCCATTTGATGGTCCCGTACTGAAAAAAGAATATTTTACATTCGTAGGAGGTGCATCAATTCCCTTATGCCATCGAATGACAATCGGGGAAATGGCAATATGGATCAAAGAAAAATATTACCCGCTTTGCGACCTGAATGTTGTGAGGATGAAAAACTGGAATAGGACTTTATTATTTAGTGACACCGGCCTACCCTGGGTTTTGCCATCGCCAAATATACCAACGGTTCAAACAGCACTTGTTTACCCCGGGACTGTTCTTATTGAAGCACTTAACCTTTCCGAAGGCAGAGGTACCACGATACCATTTGAACTTTTTGGAGCCCCTTTTATTGATCCTGAAAAATTAAAATGGAATCTTGATGCACAACATATTAAAGGATGTGTATTCAGGCCTCACAATTTCATTCCAACATTCCATAAATTCTGCGGAGAACTTTGCTATGGTCTGCAGATACATATTACTGATATCGACCTTTTTAAACCTGTATGTACTGCTTTGGAAATCTTTGCTGCTATAATTGAAACATCCAAACCTGATGCTCTCAGATTCAAGCTTCCACCATACGAATATGAAAATAACCTGATGCCATTTGATATTCTTTCAGGTGATTCGGGAATGAGGGAATCACTAATTTCAAGAAATAATATCAAAGCTGAGAAAGAAAGATGGGCAAATGAAATTGAAGAATTCAGAAAGGAATTCCAACAAATTTCAGTTTACACAGAGTAAATTAAATTCATACTACTCTGAAAAATGCTTAATCCCGTTTAAGGTTTGTTATTAATTTATCTATCAGGTTTTGCGAGAGAATCGGCTTAATAATATAATCATTAAATCCGGAATTAAGGATTTTCTCTTTATCACCCATAAGGCTATAGGCTGTTTGAGCTATTACGATAACATTATTCCTGACCTCCCTGATTTTACTCAGGGCTGAATAACCATCCATTATTGGCAGCTGTAGGTCCATCAAAATAATATCAATATCAGGATTATTTGAGGCAACCTTTACTGCCTCCAGACCATCCCCGGCATTCAGGATAATTACGCCAGCCTTTTCAAGTATTTTATTTAGATATAATCTGCTAGACAAGTCGTCCTCTACAATTAAAACCTTTTTTCCAGTTAAATACCCATTTCCCATATCTGATAATATTATTCAAAAAGTCCGTCATCTCTAAGAAGAAGTAATATTGCAGAGTGTGGAACTACTATATACTTTTCCTTATTGAATTCTATCTCTATAGCGCTATTCTGAAGATATACAGCCTGGTCTCCCTCTTTTGGCTGAAGGGGAACATATTTTGGTTCATCAGAACTGTTTTTCCAGGGTTCATCATTATCATTTACAGAAGGTATCGGGTACCCGGGACCAACTTTAACTACATAACCGATTTGAACCTTTTCATTTTCGTTTACACCCGGAGGAAGCAGCAATCCGCTTCTTGTCTTTGACTGAGGAATTTTTGGCTTAATAAGTATTCTGTCACCAATGACAATCAGCTTGTGAAGATCCTTTTCATCTAATAATACACTCATATACTATTCAATTCATAACAAAAGTATTATTTTTTTATTCTTTTACCCGCTGATCCCGTAGATTTTCGCAGATTGGTCCATTTGATCTGCGCAGATCAGCGAAATCTGCTGGAAATATCTTTTCTGTTTTAGCAAATAACCATTAACCAGTGTGGCGAATTCAGATGAGAAACAACTGGAACGTTATAAAAAGATCAGTACATAGAATAATAAAGTCCGGGTAAAAGTATTAATTTTCAGCAATGAATTCTGATACATATAAAACAATAATCTCATCCTCGCAGGGAATATATAAAGAAAAAGGGAGCAGGTTTGTTTCTTTTGCGGTTCCCGTTTCCGATCAGCAAGAAATTAAGGCGATAATTGATAAAATCAGAAAAGAACACTATGAAGCAAAACATCATTGTTATGCCTATATGATTGGGCACGAACGAATTATTTGGAGAGTGAATGATGACGGAGAACCATCAGGCACAGCAGGTAGACCAATTCTGGGTCAGATAAATTCATATGGTTTGACCAACATTATTATTGTAGTCAGCAGGTATTTTGGAGGCACCTTACTGGGCGTCAGCGGATTAATAAATGCCTACAGGACAGCGGCTGCCTCTTCAATACAAAATGCCGAACTTACAGAGATGACTGTACATGAGTATTATGAAATCACATATCCATATATCTCTATGAACGATGTTATGAGGATCCTAAAAGAAGAAAACCTTGGACAATCACAACAATCATTCGATCTGGAATGCCGTATCTTATTAAATTTCAGAGTATCGGTTAAAGAAAAGGTACTTAACCAACTTTCACGGATTGATGGTCTGAAATATCGGTATATTGAAACCCGTTAGGGAATTATTCCAATTAAAAGTTTTAAATTAATTATTAACATTAATCGGTGTTAAGACAATTCTTGATTAAATTTGATACCTGACCATACATGTGCATTTAATATGCCATATTAATGAAAAACAGAAGCTTAGTATCGATAGATGATTTTTCGACAGAAGAAATCCTCAGGATTCTCGATCTGACTGAAGAATTCGAAAAAGAACCTACACAAAAATTACTGGAGGGAAAGGTTATAGCAACTTTATTTTTTGAGCCTTCCACCCGCACAAGATTAAGTTTTGAAAGTGCAATTAGCAGATTAGGCGGGAAGATCGTTGGATTTTCTGATGCTTCCAATTCAAGTGTATCAAAAGGTGAAACATTAAATGATACCATCCTGACAGTTAACAATTATTGTGATCTTATCGTAATGCGGCATCCTATAGAAGGAAGTGCAAGATATGCCAGTGAGATTGCCAGTGTTCCGGTTATTAATGCCGGTGATGGCGCAAATCAGCATCCTACGCAAACCTTACTGGATCTCTATTCAATCCGTAAAACCCAGGGCAGACTTGATAATTTGAATATTTTTATGGTAGGTGATCTAAAATATGGCAGGACTGTTCACTCTCTGATGATGGCAATGTCGAGGTGGAACACAACTTTCAATTTCATTGCACCGGAAGAGCTTAAAATGCCTGACGAATTTAAATTATACCTCGACAACCTTGGCCTTAAGTATTATGAACACAATGATTTTACCGATATTATATCTAAAGCTGATATAATATATATGACACGCGTACAGAAGGAGCGATTTTCCGATCCAATTGAATATGAGAAAGTTAAAAATGTATATGTTCTCAGAAACTCGATGTTGAAAAATACTAAATCCAATATGAGGATACTACATCCGCTTCCCAGGGTTAATGAGATACATCAGGATGTGGATAGCAATCCTAAAGCTTACTATTTTGAACAGGCTCTGAACGGGGTATACACACGTCAGGCTATTGTATGTTCACTTTTAGGTATTAAATAAAACAAAGTGATGAAGGAAGCAAAACAAATGAGCGTCAGTGCTATTCAGAATGGAACAGTTATTGATCATGTGCCGGCAAGTAACCTCTTCAAAGTAATACAGATACTGGGTCTCGACCGTATTGATAATCAGATAACATTCGGAACAAATCTTGAGAGCAAAAAACTTGGAAGAAAAGCTATTATAAAGATCTCCGGCGTTTTTTTCGAAGATGAAGATATTAACAGAATCGCTCTTGTTGCTCCTGACGCCAAATTAAATATAATCAAAGACTATGAAGTTGTTGAGAAAAAAGTTGTGGAAGTTCCGGATTACATAGTTGGAATTGCGAAGTGTATGAATCCAAAATGCATAACAAACTTTGAAGCTGTAACTACAAGATTTAAAGTGGTTTCAAAAAAGAATGTATCATTGAAATGTCATTATTGTGAAAAAATAACTAATCAGGAGAATCTGCAGATAATATAGTTACTTTCTTTTGGCCCCTACCTCAGTCTGTCATTAGATTTAACAAGCTGATCATCTTTCTTTATTCCCCTGTAAGCTAAAATTGAAATTATTAGGATAAGTAATGGTAAGATCAGTTTAAACCCTGGAATTATTTTTGCTTCAAACTTTGAATTAATACTTAGTGAAACATGGATTAAACCTATTACAAACACAGTAATGATTATTATCAAAATTAATGAGAGACGCAACTGAATCTTTCTGTTTTTAAAAATGAATATTGTAATCAGGGATATTGTTGGAATAAGAATAATTATAATAGTAAGCGGCAAAAGCTTTTCAATCAGTTGCGAACCCTGGGCAACACTCTCTCGAAATATCCCACCAAAAGTGACTTTTATTACAGATCCTGCTTTTTCAGCAAAAACTAAAAAACTTCCATTAAGAAATAACAATGAAATAATTGCTATCAATGACAGATATATGGATTGTATTCGTTGGATCATATAAAGTATTTTTTAAACTACAACAAAAGTAATTTCTTTTTATTAATTACATAGTAGTTGTGCACTGTTTCAGAAATAATACGTTGGCTTTTTTATGAATATTTAACACAAAGAATACTAATAAAAGCAATACATTTGACAGTTAATTAACCTTTTAAATAAAATTTAATTTAGTAATGATATGTTATGAATCTATTATTATCTGGTGTTTCTAAATCATTCTGTTAAATGTTCAAACTTAATCAATACAACAAATTATGTTCGAGAAAAAATTTGTAAACCTGTTTATAATAATCGCATTTTCAGGTTTCTTTTGTTCCTGCCATTCAGGGCCGACTAATAAAATTGCAGTTACCAGGCAAGCTGTTAGTCTCAGGGTGGAAGGAGTGATTGTAAATCCAACAGTATTGGACCAAACCATTGCCATTTCGGGGACATTGAAGCCATTTGAAGAAACTGTATTAATGCCTGAAGTTGCTGGCCGTGTAGTTGATATCAATTTGTCCGAGGGAGGATTTGCAAAAAAGGGCTCCTTATTGGTTAAACTTTTTGACGGCGATTTGCAGGCTCAGTTAAAAAAGTCAAAGTCCCAGTTGCAACTTGAAGAACAAACAGAAAAAAGGCAAAGTGAACTTATGAAAGTTAATGG
>PLLX01000077.1:0-7093 GCA_003141415.1 Bacteroidales bacterium | reverse complement strand
GTCACATCCTCAACTGCACTGGCAACGATACGGGATGTTAAACATCTTAAACTGGATTTCAGCGTACCTGAAAAATACAGCAGCACTATAAAGCCGGGATATAAAGTAACATTCACCGTTCAGGGTGATGACAAAAAATATATTGCTACAGTTATGGCGACAGAACAGGGAATT
The DNA here is from genome assembly GCA_003141415.1 of Bacteroidales bacterium. Classification (GTDB taxonomy): domain Bacteria; phylum Bacteroidota; class Bacteroidia; order Bacteroidales; family VadinHA17; genus LD21. The sequence continues at coordinate 6,919 of PLLX01000077.1, read as the reverse complement.
GAATCCGATACCCGTAATTTAAACGGACGGGCAATAGTTGAAAGTAATACAACATCGCTTATACCGGGTGAATTTGCAAATGTTGAACTTAGATTGAATGAAAATAAAGATGCACTTATGGTGCCTACTGAGGCAGTCATTCCACAGGCAAGAACAAAGCAGCTTATTGTCGCTAAAAACGGGAAGGCCAGCTTTGCAACAATAGTGACAGGAATTCGGAATTCTTCATCTGTACAGGTAATAAGTGGGATCAATCCCGGCGATACTGTTGTCACAACCGGAATACTCTTTCTTAAACCGAATGCTATTTTAAAATTTTCTAAAATTAAAAGAGATTCGTTATGACATTATCCGATTTTGCAGTAAAACGGCCGGTCGCATCAATTGTAATGAGCCTGATAATTGTGCTGTTTGGTTTTGTTGGATACAATTTTCTTGGAGTTCGTTTATATCCTGCAATTGACCCGCCAACTATAAATGTTCAAACCTCTTATGCTGGCGCAAATTCTGAAATTATGGAATCGCAGATAACCGAGCCATTAGAGAAGGCAATAAATGGAATAGAAGGCGTTAAAACTATTTCCTCATCATCCACCGTCGGTAGCAGTAATATTACTGTTGAGTTTAATGTTGGTGCCGATCTGGAGAAAGCTGCCAATGATGTGCGCGATAAAACTTCACAGGCTGCGCGAAGTTTGCCCCAGGATATTGATGCTCCTCCCATAGTTACCAAAGCAGACGCTAACAGCGACCCTATTATAACGCTGGCTGTTCAAAGCACCACTCTTACAGCTACCGCTCTGAGTGATTATGCTGAGAATGTTTTACAGGAAAAACTGCAGACAATCCCTGGAGTAAGTGCTGTCGGACTATTTGGACAAAAACGTCCTGCAATGCGACTCTGGCTGAATCCCGATAAGATGGCGGCATTCAATATAACAGCTCAGGATATCTTTGCAGCTTTAGTTAAAGAAAATATAGACCTTCCCGGTGGAAAAATAAGAGGTTCTGGGACAGAACTTTTAGTGAAAACTCACGGATTACTGGTTACTGAAGAAGATTTTAATAACCTTATTATCAGGCAGACTAATGATCAGATGATAAAGCTGAGCGATATCGGCGAAGCAATTCTTGGTCCCGAAAATGAAGAAACAGAAGTTAAACTGAATGGTGCCGAAGGTATTATGCTTGCACTGGTCCCTTTACCTGGAGCCAACACTATCGACATAGCGGATGAATTTTATAAAAGATTTGATGATATTCAAAAAAATCTTCCTGCTGGTTTGACATTATATGTTGGCTATGACAAATCAAAGTTTGTGCGCCAGTCGGTGAAAGATGTAACAGAAACATTGATTATAGCTATTATCCTTGTAGTAATTATCATTTTTCTGTTTTTTAGAGATTGGGTAATCGCATTACGTCCTCTCATAGATATCCCCGTATCACTTATTGGTTCATTCTTTATAATGTACATTTTCGGATTTTCCATAAACGTGCTTACCTTGCTTGCGATTGTTCTGGCAACAGGATTAGTGGTCGATGACGGCATTGTCGTAACTGAGAATATCTTTAAAAAGAGAGAACTTGGAATCGATAAATGGACAGCAGCATTGCATGGTACCCGTGAAATATTCTTTGCTGTCATCTCTACCTCGCTCACTCTGGCCGTTGTTTTCATTCCTGTAATTTTCTTACAGGGATTTACCGGACGATTATTTCGTGAATTCGGTATCGTATTGGCCGGTGCAGTAATAATCTCAGCTTTTGTTTCTCTCACACTTACACCTGTGCTGAATATACGACTTGGTGGATCCAGAATCGGACATTCACGCTTTTATAACACTACCGAACCATTTTTTACCGGCCTCGATAAAGGTTACAGATCTATACTTAGCTATGTTATCAAACATAAATGGATCTCAATTACCATACCTTTTGTGTGCATAATAATGATTTTTACCATTTTAAGATTCCTAAAGTCAGAATTGGCGCCGTTGGAAGACCATAGTATTATCAGGGCTACAATTACTGCTCCTGAGGGAGCAGATTTTGATTATACAAATGTTTTAGTCGACAAAATTTCTCAGCAAATGACTGACAGTATTCCTGAGTCTCGGTTATCATTTGCAAGGACAGGTGGTGGAGGTGGTCCATCCAGCACAAATGTCGGAGGAATTAATTTATTTCTTACGGAGCCTAATCAAAGGAAAACCACCCAACAACAGGTATATGACAAACTGATAAGGATATTCCGGCGTTATTCGGAAGCTAGAATTATACCAACTCAGGAACAGACTATTACCACTTCCATGTCGGGAGGATCGCAATTGCCGGTTCAGTTTGTAATACAAAACCTGGAATTTAATAAGCTTCAGGATGTACTGCCAAAGTTTCTTGATGCAGCACGGAAAGATTCTATATTCAGCAATGTAGACGTGAACTTAAAATTCAACAAACCGGAACTCAATCTTACAGTTGACCGGCTTAAAGCAACAAATCTCGGCGTAAACGAATCCGACATATCTTCTACTTTACAATTAGCTTTAAGTGGCGGCAGGTATGACTATTTTCTACGGAATGGAAAACAATACCAGGTAATCGGTCAAGTTGAACGTTCTGAGCGTAGTCAGCCCAAGGATATTACCTCATTGTATGTAAGAAGCGGAACCGGCAAATTGATACAGCTCGATAACCTGGTAAAAACTGAAGAAAGCAGCAGCCCTCCTACTTTATATCATTTTAACCGCTATAAGTCTGCTACCATTTCAGCTACTCTTGCTCCAGGCAGGACTCTCGGTGAAGGAATTGCTGAAATGCGTAAGATCTCCTCAAAACTATTGGACACTTCATTTCATACTGATCTTTTTGGAGCATCACGCGACTTTGTCGAAAGCAGTTCCAATATCTTATTCGCACTGATACTTGCAATAGTACTTATCTATCTTATCCTGGCTGCCCAGTTTGAGAGTTTCCGCGATCCCTTTATTATTATAATTACGGTTCCAATGGCTCTTGCCGGCGCATTACTTTCGCTGTGGGTATTTAACCAAACTTTAAACATATTTTCTGAAATAGGGATGATAATGCTTATTGGTATCGTTACAAAGAATGGGATTCTGATTGTGGAATTTGCTAATCAGAAACGTAAAGCCGGACTCAAAATCCCAGAGGCAGCTTTTGAGGCTGCTGCTTCACGTCTCCGTCCTATATTAATGACTTCACTGGCAACCATGTTTGGCGCACTACCAATAGCTTTAGCATTAGGCGCCGGAGCTCAGAGTCGTGTTCCATTGGGAATCGTTGTTGTGGGTGGATTGCTTTTTGCTCTGATTCTTACATTGTTTGTTATTCCTGTAATGTATATATTAATGGCTGACAAAAAGTTGCAGCATGAATTTTCAGAAAACACAAATATTGAGGTTGAGTGAAAAAGTACATTTCAATGAAAAAAATTATTCTCTTTTTAAGCTTAATATTATTTATTATTCCAACGACATTTGCTCAGAATGCGCTTACTGCAGAAGATGCCGTTATCATAGCTTTGAAGTATAATTATGATATTTTAGTCTCGCGGAATATTGCCAGCATTGACAGCGTGAACAACACTCCCGGAAATGCAGGTATGCTGCCAAACTTTAGCATAACCGGTTCTGAGAGTTTTTCTCCTGCTAATAATGTCAATCAAAAGCTTTCTGACGGAACACTGGTTACACTATCCAATACCAAATCTAATTCCTTAAATGCAAGTGTTGGACTTAACTGGACTTTATTTGATGGGGGTAAAATGTTTGTAACAAAAAGGAAATTGAATGAGATCCAGGCATTAGGTGAAATTCAATTCAGGGACAGGGTGTTGCAAACCGTATCTGATGTGATTCTGGCTTATTATGATGTTGTTAGACAAAAACAGGAATTAACTTCCATTAACGAAGTCATTACCTATAATTTAGAACGTGTAAAAATTTCTCAAACATCTTATGATGCCGGCCTCTCTCCAAAAACTAATTTTTTGCAAGCTAAAATTGATTTGAATGTTTACCAGGAAAATGCTATTAATCAGCAATCAATAATAATTGCAGCGAAAAGAACACTAAACCAGTTTCTTGGCAGAAATGCAGATATATCATTTGAAGTGCAAGATTCCATTCCTATCAATGATTTATTGGACAAAAACGAGTTAGTTCACGAACTTGATTCCAGTAATACAAGTATACTAGCGTATAAAAAACAGGTTGATGTATCCAAACTAAGCTTAAAGGAAATGAATACACTGTTGTTCCCCAGGCTAAACTTTAATGCTGACTATGGTTTGTTCCAAACCAATAGTCCCGAGAGTGTTCCGTTAAAAAATCGCACAATTGGGCCATCGATTGGAGGCACTATTTCAATACCTATTTATCAGTCAGGCAATGCAGTAAGGCAGATAAAAACTGCTAAAATTCAACTTCTGTCTGATGAGTACAATCTTGAGAGTATCAGATTGCAGGTGAACCAACAATTACAAAATGCACTTACACAATTTGAAAATCAGTTGCGCCTTTTAAGAATTGAAAAGGACAATGCCATATTAGCAAAGGAAAACCTGGAAATTTCGATACAACGTCTCAGGTTTGGACAGACAACTTCCCTGGAGGTCAGTCTTGCTGAAGGTAGTTTTGTTGACTCACTGACACGTCTTATTAATTTTGAATATAATTTAAAAGTTGCAGAAACAAAATTGAAACAATTATTGTCAAGATTATAATATTGCAATTACATTTTAAGGCTTATACTGCCACTCTGAACAAAAGTCCTCAAAATCTTACTTCGTCTTGTTAAAAAACTTTGCTTCTTCATAACTCACTTTGAGGTTCAACCAGAATATATTAAATTTGAAACTAAACATTTATCATGCAAAAGAAGACTGAACTCATTACAAATAAAGATGGAAGTATATTTCATCTCAATCTGCTTCCCGGGGACATTTCAAATAAGATAATTATAGTTGGTGACCCGGGTCGGGTTGATATGCTCGCATCATTAATGCAGGATATAAGAGTAAAAAAGGAGAATAGGGAGTTCCATACTGTCACAGGGTCATTTGACAATAGCGAGATAACTGTTATCTCATCAGGAATTGGAACAGATAATATCGATATTCTTGTAAATGAGCTTGATGCTCTCGTGAACATTGATTTGAATACTGGTATTAGTAAAGAAGATCCTGTTTCACTTACATTTGTACGGCTTGGTACATCCGGAGGATTGAGGACTGACGTTCCTGCAGGTTCTTGCGTGCTCACCGAGACTGCCATCGGTTTTGATGGCCTTTTGCATTTCTATGGAGGTTATGACTGGATCCTTGATACCGGTTTAGCAGATTCTCTGGTTGAATATCTTGAGTGGCCCGATACGCTCTCCTACCCTTATGCAGTAAATGCGAATAAAGAACTCATGGAATTATTTCAAAATAAGGATTTCAAGAAAGGAATAACAATATCGGCTCCTGGATTTTATGCACCACAGGGCCGAAGACTGAGACTTGAAACATTTGATAATGAAATAAATAACAAGCTTGCTGAGTTTTCCTACAGAGGCAGGACTATAAGCAACTATGAGATGGAGAGCTCTGCCATATATGGCTTGTCAGCATTGCTAGGACACAAGGCTTTGACAATCTGTTTGGTTATCGGAAACCGCGTAACAGGTGAATTTGTCCAGGATTACAAGCCATTAATGAGTGATCTGGCTCTTAAAGTATTCCAACTTATATAACCGTAAAAATGATACTTGTATTAAGTCTAAATTTGAATATATTTGTAGAAGTAACCTCACAACTATCAAAATATGTCTGAAATCAATACTAACAAAAATGTCAGGGACGATGAAATAGATCTTCTGGATTTATTCAGGAGAATAGGCAGAACATTAATCCTTTGGAGCAATGCTTTAGTAAAAGCTTTTCTTATATCTGTTGTTTTTCTATTGAGACGATGGTTACCCCTCGGTTTAAGTATTGGAGCCGGCATTGGAATATCATATTTTTTAAAAAGTACTTCAGCTTCTGCTTATACATCTGACCTGGTATTCAGGAATAACCTTGTTCTTATGGATAAAGTTAAATTGAGAGATAATTCAGGTACCACTTCTGAAATAATTTCCAAAATAAATAAACTTCATACTTATTGTTCAGAAAATAACTCCTCAGCTTTGTCAGAAGCTATATCTATGAAACCTGAATCTGTAAAAAACATTTCTGATATCAGCGCATATTGGATTATTGATGATAGTAAGGATGGTATACCTGATTATGTTGATTACAAGGGCAATCACAGCGTATATGATACAATCAATATCAGGATGCAGGACCGGTTGGATGTCAGGGTAAAAATTAATTCAGCGCAGGACTTAAATTTGGTGCGAGATGGCATAATAAAATTTATTGAGAAGGATTCATTGTATCAACAAAGAAACCGCCTGCGGTTAAGGCAAAACCAGGAATTACTTACTAGACTTGATTTTGACATATTACAACTCGACAGTTTACAGAAGGTGAAGTATTTTGAAGAAACACGGAATATGAAACCTGCTTCTGGTGGCCAAATTGTCTTTATGCAAGAACAGAAAACTCAGCTGGTATATACCGATATATATAGTCTATATACCAGGAAACAGAATCTGGAATCTGAAAGAGATTTATACAAAGGTATTGTTACAGTACTCAGTGATTTTTCCCTGCCTACAAAAAGAGACAACGGGGTTATGTTCTATGGCAAAAGCATAATTCCAAAATTTTTCTTTCTTACATTGTTTATATTAATATTGCTGGCAAACCGATACCATATAGTGGAGATATTTAAAAAGTATTAATAAAAAAAGGGAGTTTTAAGCTCCCCTTTTTTATAATATTACTCAGGGATTTTCAGGAGAACGGATA
>PLLX01000154.1:424-3112 GCA_003141415.1 Bacteroidales bacterium | reverse complement strand
TTTGTCACATTTTTTGCAATTTACTCCTGCTCCCAAGACAGATTTGTAAAGCCGATACCGCGACCGCTCCAGTGCTTCCTATAAAACATTGTATACCTTGACTTGTGACCTGCTCACCATCAAACTTATACCGCGACACTCGTATAGTTCAACAGAATTTGTACCCGGACGGCAAAAAATNNAGACAGCTTTTCTGCTCCAGCCTCCATTCGCTCAGCAACACAAACGCCCTTTATTGCCGGGCCGTTAGGTTTAAGGCCAAGGTGCGACTATACCATGACTCCCAACGCGCAAGCAAGAGTTTGGCGGTCCATCCCTGCAACCGTCCCTTCACCGCTAAACACATGCTTTCTTCCCAACACTGGACTCAGGTATTCTAACACCTCCTTAACAAAGACAAATTGGTTAACTGTTAATAAAATAACAGAACATGGCCTTTGGAAAACTTAATAAAGTTTTGATTAACTTAGTTGCTTTAATGCGTGATATCCAACATCCAAACAAAAGGAAAAGGTCAATGAATATTGGTAACATTAAATTAAACGAATAAGTAGAAAATTATGAAATCACTAAGAATTCTTACAACAATCAAAATAGCATTTTATTTTATCGCGTTTATGGCAATAATAGTGGCTTGTGATTCCGAACAGGGAATGATGCATGGAGGGAGTGGGTCAATGAACATGGGAAACTGGAATTGGGTACTGATTCTGCTTGGTCTAATCATAGTATTCCTGCTGGGATACCTGGTCGCCAGGAGACGTAAGTGATCTGGTTGATAACATAAAATGGGTGCAATAGAGGTCTATTATTAATAACCGAGACCAAAATATCATATAAATATCATAAATCAACGCTATAGGAAAATTGCCATGGAAAATGATAATACACTATCTATTAGAATTACAGATCGAAACGGAATACAATATGAACGTCCTATAGAATATAGACCCAAATGGAAAGATTGGAACTATAAAAACGAGACTTAATAATGGACATAAAACTAGTGCTCATTAATCTATTTGAACCGTCTCTTCGCTGTCAGGCACATTTGCAGCTCACTCATTTCTCCACTCATACCAAAAGCTGCAAAAGAACCTGCCAGCCCATCCCACCTGGACTTTTGATATGTACTCAAAATGAAGATTTGTATAAGGGGACAGATTAAAAAAAGGTCGAGTAGGTAAGGGGGAGTTTCACCCCCAAACCTCTCTCAGAACCGTACGTGAACCTCTCGATTCATACGGCTCTTCATGAAGAAGACACTACGGAAGAAAACCATGATCCCAATGGACAAACAGACTAGGAAAGTCTTTCGAGACTTCCGCCAGCCATTTATAAGCACAGTACCACGGCTTCTTTCTGAACCTACGATATTTGTTCCTGACCCAAAGGCCAAGACGGAAGTTGAGAACACGAAACATCCCCCTCATCTCCGATTTCCTGAATTTGCCATAGTAGTTGATCCATCCAATAGTCTTCGATCTTAGCATACCAGCAATCTGGTAAATGTTAAAATGCGTCATTCGATGTATCTTAAGCTTAAAACACAATTTATTTATACGCTTCTGACTCTTACGACTCATAGCAGGAGTAAATCCAACACGGATTTTTCCTTTAAACATGACATATCTGGGCTTAAATGTATAACCCAGAAAGTCAAAGGATCTTTTCACGTCTTTGTTCGGAGCTTGTCGCTTATGACTGTTTTGGCAATGGACTATTTTCGTCTTACTTCGATTTAGCTCGAGTTTACACTCTTTCAATCTCTGTTCGATCGCATTTAGTCTCTCTTGGGCTTCAGTGAAAGTATCGCAGTGAACAATGATATCATCTGCATACCTTTCAAATTTGCCTTCAGGATAATGTTTACTGAACCACATATCAAAAGCAAAGTGCAGGAAAATGTTCGCCAGTAATGGACTGATCACTCCGCCTTGCGGTGTGCCTTTCCCATCACTCTCTTTGAGTGTCTTGTTTAGTAACAGTACCGGTGCTTTGAGCCAGCGTTCCACGTACATTAGAATATATTTCTCCTTCGTGAACCACTTTACTGCCAGCATTAAAAGCTCATGGTCAATGTTGTCAAAGAAGCCTTTGATATCTAAGTCTATCACCCACCTGTGCTTAAGACAGTTTATTCTGCACTGTTCAATAGCATCATGTTGGCTTTTACCTTCGATGTAACCAAATGAATTTGCACTGAAATGCTTATTGGTATACTTCTCAAGCTTCCACTTTATGACCGTTTGAGCCACCCTGTCTGTGACTGTAGGGATACCCAAAAGTCTCTTGCTTCCATCCTCTTTTGGGATTTCTGCTTGTCGTACTGCCTGGGGGTAATAGCTCCCGCTTGCAAGCCTGTTCCATACCGGGTACAGGTATTTCCTTGGTTTGCTCGCAACGGTCTCAATGGTTATACCATCGACACCGGGACTTTCGCCACCTGCTCTCACTTCTTTGAAAGCATCCCAGACTTCCCCTCTCTCGATGGGTTGCGTCTTTTGTTTCTCATCAAAAATCATCCTCAATTTTCATTAAGTTGTAATACAATAGAAACTTCTTCATGTGAAGCCCTTCGCTCCTGCCCCGTTTCCGGGACTATCATAACTACTACGGCTTCATCCGCCCCTGAAAGGAATATCGGTATTTCGGACTTGCCCTTCGGGTTTTCATCCTTTTTCCTTT
>PLLX01000154.1:0-392 GCA_003141415.1 Bacteroidales bacterium | reverse complement strand
AGTTATTTACGACACTTCAATAACGGTTTACTTTCGTTCAGCTCCTCTATCCACACCAGTACTGAATTTATCCAGACTTTTTCCGGACCTTCAGTCATTAACCTTGATGCTAAAAGTACCCAACTCTTGAAAAGTGAGCACCACAAGGCGGTTTGGTCAATATGCCTGAACATCTTGACCGATAGACCAATTTCAAAGCCCTTTGACATATCTTTGTTCTGTGAGACCTCCAGTTGATCAGTTTTATATGAGACTGGCTCGTTTCACATTGACAATGACAAAATACCTTGACTATCATCATGTTTACAGTTATGTTGTTGCTTCAAAGAACTTTTAAACTCCTCGTACCCTGCAACAACTCAGGACACACCCCTAAACCTAACACGGACAAT
>PLLX01000088.1 GCA_003141415.1 Bacteroidales bacterium | reverse complement strand
TACCATGACGATTTTAAAATTGCGTCGAGTAGGGTAAGGGGGAGTTTCACCCCCAAACCTCTCACAGAACCGTACGTGAACCTCTCGATTCATACGGCTCTTCATGAAGAAGACACTACGGAAGAAAACCATGATCCCAATGAACAAACAGACTTGGAAAGTCTTTCGAGACTTCCATCAGCCATTTGTAAGCACAGTACCACGGCTTCTTTCTGAACCTACGATATTTGTTCCTGACCCAAAGGCCAAGACAGAAGTTGAGAACACGAAACATCCCTCTCATCTCCGATTTCCTGAATTTGTCATAGTAGTTGATCCAACCAATTGTCTTCGATCTCAGCATACCAGCAATCTGATAAATGTTAAAATGCGACATTCGGTGTATCTTAAGCTTAAAACACAATTTGTTTATACGCTTCTGACTCTTACGACTCATAGCAGGAGTGAATCCAACACGGATTTTTCCTTTAAACATGACATACCTGGGCTTAAATGTATAACCCAGAAAGTCAAGGGATCTTTTCACTTCTTTGTTCGGAGCCTGTCGCTTATGACTATTTTGGCAATGGACTATTTTCGTCTTACTTCGATTCAATTCGAGTTTGCACTCCTTCAATCTCTGTTCGATCGCATTAAGTCTCTCCTGGGCTTCAGTGAAAGTGTCGCAGTGTACAATGAAATCATCTGCATACCTCTCAAATTTACCTTCAGGATAATTTTTACTGAATCACATGTCAAAAGCAAAATGCAGGAATATGTTTGCCAGTAATGGACTGATCACTCCGCCTTGCGGGGTGCCTTTCCCATCACTCTCTTTGAGTGTCTTGTTTAGTAACAGAACTGGTGCTTTGAGCCAGCGTTCCACGTACATAAGGATATATTTCTCCTTCGTGAACCACTTTACTGCCAGCATTAATAGCTCATGGTCAATGTTGTCAAAGAAGCCTTTGATATCTAAGTCTATCACCCACCTGAGCTTTAGGCAGTTTATTCTGCACTGTTCAATAGCATCATGTTGGCTTTTACCTTCGATGTAACCAAATGAATTTGCACTGAAATGCTTATTGGTATACTTCTCAAGCTTCCACTTTATAACCATTTGAGCCACCCTGTCTGTGACTGTCGGGATACCCAAAAGTCTCTTGCTTCCATCCTCTTTTGGGATTTCTGCTTGTCGTACTGCCTGGGGGTAATAGCTCCCGCTTGCAAGCCTGTTCCATACCGGGTAAAGGTATTTCCTTGGTTTGCTCGCAACGGTTTCGATGGTGATACCATCAACACCGGGACTTTCGCCACCTGCTCTCACTTCTTTGAAAGCTTCCCAGACTTCCCCTCTCTCGATGGGTTGCGTCTTTTGTTTCTCATTAAAAATCATCCTCAATTTTCATTAAGTTGTAATACAATAGAAACTTCTTCATGTGAAGCCCTTTGCTCCTGCCCCGTTTCCGGGACTATCATAACTACTACGGCTTCATCCGTCCCTGAAAGGAATATCGGTATTTCGGACTTGCCCTTCGGGTTTTCATCCTTTTTCCTTTACACTTCCTTTCAGGTTCTCATGTTCCGTAAACATGCCCGGATAGAGTTCCTGCCGTCTTAATGCCGGATACCATGCAAGCAATAATCAGGTTNNCTTGCACCTTGCTCTCTCGCAGCCGCGAACCGCTCGATTTCGATACCTTGATAGTTATTTACGACACTTCAATAACGGTTTACTTTCGTTCAACTCCTCTATCCACACCAGTACTGAGTATATCCAGACTTTTTCCGGATCTTCAGTCATTAACCTTGATGCTAAAAGTACCCTACTCTTGAAAAGTGAGCACCACAAGGCGGTTTGGTCACTGTGCCTGAACACCCTGACCGATAGACCACTTCAAAGTGCCTTGACATATCTTTGTTCGGTGAGACCTCCAGTTGATCAGTTTTATATGAGACTGGCTCGTTTCTCATTGCCAATGACAAAATACCTTGACTATCATCATGTTTACAGTTACATTGTTGCTTCAAAGAACTTTTAACTCCTCGTACCCTGCAACAACTCAGGACACACTACCAACCCTAACACGGACGGCAACTCAACCAAACCGCCGGGCCGTTATGTGCAACCCATTGACTGCCAGACAGACAAGACACTACCGTAGAGACAAAAAGTACAAATAAGGAATTTTACAACCTTCATACAAATGTTACAATTTCATGTAACTTTGGTGTTATGACATTAAAAACTGAGTCAATTCTCATGGTGTACTCCGTGAAAAGGAAGAATATGAATGCAGTAGTAGTTACCTTGTGCCTCTCTTTCTTGCTTCTGACTCAATGCAGCAAACCAGAACCTTCATCCATTTCAGTTCGCCCAGAAAACGTTCCAACTGGAATTACACTGAAATCTGTCATGATCGATGGATTGGATGCCGATTTCTTTTATGGGACATCCACTAATCCAAAAATGGCTTTGGTTTTGTTGGGCGGGTCTGAAGGAGGCAGGTATTGGAGTTATCATCCCGAATTCATTCAAGAACTTATTAAGGAAGGATTCTGTGTTTTGTCTCTGCCCTACTTCGGAACAGACAACCTTCCTATTAATCTTAGGGGTATTCCATTGGAGTATTTCTCTAAAGCATTTCATTGGTTATCATTACAAGAGAAACTGGTGATCCCAAACTATTACGGACTGATTGGCGTATCTCGTGGGGCAGAACTGGCATTACTTTTGGGTTGTCGATATTCAGAAGTTAAAGGTATAATAGCAATTGCGCCTAGTTCGGTTGTCTTCCCAGGACCCCCGACAGGTTTTCTCGACGCATTGGGGGGACAACATTCTGCCTGGAGTGAAAATGGGAAAGAACTATCATTTGTACCAATACCATTTTCTTGGACCACAATCCGAGGGATGATATCAGGCAAGAGAACACGGATGTTCGAAAAAGCATTAAAGAATACTCAGCGTGTAAACATGTCGGAAATACCTGTCGAGAAAATCCAAGGCCCAATCCTATTAGTTTCATTTACACGAGATCAAGTTTGGCCATCAACTTTTATGTCTGAACAGATCATGAATCGCCTACGTGACAATAAATTCCACTTTCACTATGAGCATGCAGCCTATGATGGGGGACATTCAGAGTGGTCTGTTGAACCCAGGAGGACAAAAATCCTAACCTTCTTGAGGGAGCAATTCTTGACTCCTGCATCAAGGTAGAAGACTAACTTAACTGACCGACGGTTTAGTTAACACGATATCGTATGGTGTAAAATTCGTGTGTACAGTTCCTGGGAGGGAATGGCTAATCCTCATGACCTATCCGGCCTTTGATTCAAATTTTCTTCGTAATTTTGTTTTTTTCAAGATAATCTATTTAGATTTTATATATAAAAGTAGATAATAATAACAATTTAAAATAAAAAAATGTACAACAAATTAATTATCAATATTAAACAATTAGGTTTCGTCTGGGAGACCAGCGATCCTTTTTTGTTTTGTGTACACCACCTTGATAATTATCCAACCGGAAATGATCAGTTGGGCCCTGCGGCTTCACTAACAGGGAGACACCTTGGACAAGATTTTACCACAAAGGATGGTTGGCGCATGTACCATGGAGAAACTGTACCAGGTTTCCCTGCACATCCACATAGGGGGTTTGAGACTGTTACCGTTGTATTGAATGGTTTTATCGACCATTCGGATTCATACGGTGCATCAGGAAGGTATGGTAATGGGGATGTACAATGGATGACTGCAGGTGCTGGTATGCAGCATTCCGAAATGTTCCCTCTTCTCAATAAGGATAAGCCGAATCCATTGGAACTTTTTCAGATATGGCTTAATCTTCCTCACCTGCATAAATTTTCAAAGCCTTTTTATAAAATGCTCTGGGGAGAAGATATTCCTGTGTATAAAGAGAAAGATAAGTATGGGAAATTAACCAAAGCTACCGTTATAGCGGGGAATATAGGAGACATAACCGCACAACCTCCCGCACCTGATTCATGGGCAGCTGATCCGGCAAATGAGGTTGGAATTTGGCTGTTGGAAATTGAAGCCAACGGTTTTTGGACTATTCCGACTTCTTCTCTCGAAATAAACCGAACTCTTTATTTTTACAGGGGTGCTGAAATAAATATTGCCGGAATTAATGTAAAACCAAATAATGCTGTCGAATTATTGGCGGACCAACCCGTAATTGTGGAAAATGGAAATGAAAATGCATTTCTCCTTTTGATTCAGGGACGCCCAATTAGCGAACCTGTAGTACAACATGGACCCTTTGTGATGAACACCGCTGCAGAAATACAGCAGGCATTCTCCGATTATCGCAAAACCCAATTTGGTGGCTGGCCATGGAAAAGATTCGATAATATCCATACTCGCGAAATGGGAAGATTTGCAAAGTATTCGAATGGACAGGAAGAGTTTAGGTAAGAAAACACTTGAGAACCTGTTTACATTAATATTAGTACTCTTGTTGATCTTAAATGGATATAAAGGGATGTTCATAAATACTGAAAACTACTGATTGACAAATA
>PLLX01000262.1 GCA_003141415.1 Bacteroidales bacterium | reverse complement strand
AGTCAGTTTTTTGGGAACTTAGCTTCCCTGATGGATAATATTTGTACCCTATCAATAAAAAAAGATGAAGACCAAGATTGCTTATTTTATTTTTGTAACATTAGCATTAGCTGGATGTCAAACCAATTATTTTGCAGAAGAAGATAATCAATCATTGCAGAAAATCGATTCTCATGTTCACCTGGAAAGCGATCAAGGTTACTTTGAAGATCAGGCTATGAAAGATAATTTTAAGCTGATTACCATTAATGTGGATCATTTAGATTCAACTTCGGTTCAACAGCAACTTGATCATGCACTTTTATCAACAAAAAAGTATCCCGGGAAGGTTTTCTACAGCGCCACTTTTAATTTTGATACCGTAGGATGGGGAACAGAGGAATGGAGTAAAAAAGTGATTTCTCACCTGAAGAGTAATATTTCAGGAGGTGCAATTTCAGTCAAGGCTCCGGAAGAACATTGGTATAACACTGACCGACAGAATCGGATTTAAATTAATTTGACCGTAATTGAATAGTTTTTGCTTATACATCGAAATTAATTCAGGTTTATAATTCAATTATTAGATATTTAAGTATAATTATGATTAATAACAAAATGAAGAAGCTAATTTATTCTGCAATGTTTTTATTTTTGGGTTTGATAATTAATTGTTGTAGTAATGGACAAAATAAACAATATTCTATTAATGGTTGGAATATTGATATTGATCTTAAAAACGAAAAAATATCTTTATCAAACAAAGATCTTGAAACAGTATTAGATACGATTCAACTTCAGGCTATCCACGAAGGTGTCATAACCAGGCTTACAAACTGGCAACTGAAAAAAACTAAAGATGGCTTTATTATACGTACCAATAATCCGATAAATAGTTCGTGGAATTTTAAAATATCTGAAAAAAGAATTGTTGTCAGCTCTTCTGCAGAGGCATCCTATTTAACAGCAATTGCACCAGCGCCTTTAAATCGATTTCCTGCACGGATTGCTGATCCTGCTAATATATTAGCTAGTGACCCCAGCAAAAGAAGTGATTATACCGGCGTTAATGAAGTTGAAAAATATTACGTACCTCTGGAAAATCCGAATGTCATGTATCTTTCGTTAGGTGCAATAGATTCACCCAATTTGCATTCATTATTTGACAAACAAACGAATACTGTGATACAGTTTTCTTCTGCAACTAAATTTAAACGATTGCCTGAAGATCAATCGTTTGTTCAAGTTACAATTCCAGTTGAAAACGAGAAGGATTTTTTAAATCTTATTCCTCATTATTATACGAAAGTCTTAGGTATGCCTAATTATGTCCCTTATGATGATACTTATCATAAAACTGCTCCAACGGGATGGAATAGTTGGCTTGCATTTTTCCGTCAGGTTACTGAAAAAGATATAGTTGAACATGCTGATTATATTGCGAACAATTTAAAATCATTTGGGATGGTCCATTGTCAATTGGATGATGGTTATGATCATGTTGGTCGTCGTCTATGGGTTAAAAATTGGGATTCAATTACATTTCCTCATCGACCTGAATGGCTTGCAAAATATATTAAATCTAAAGGACTAATTCCAGGGCTATGGACAGTACCTTATTGTTATTCAGTAAAGGATGCCAATCCTGACTGGTTCTTACGCGACGATGAAGGAAAAATACTGATGGATTACCAGGGCGGAGGTGAGTTGGATTTTTCGCGCAAGGATGTTATTCAGGACTATTGGATTCCTCTTTGGAAAGAGTTTAAAAGACAGGGATGGGAATATTACAAGTTTGACATGGGCAATACTTCTTTTATGTGGCACACTTATCAGCATAATTTCCACGACACTACAATTAGCAGCTATGAAGTAGCCAGAAGAACAATGAAAATCTGGCGGGAAATCATGGGCCCAGAGGTTTGGCATACCAATCATCCTGATGTAGATGGCGGACGCATGGGTTATATTGATGTTGCAGGTTGTGGAAGAGATCCGGATATTGGTTGGAAAAGTATGCAGAGCTTTTTAGGTGTGATCAGCAATAATGCCTATCAAAACCATATAGTATGGTATTCTGATCCTGACTGCATATTACTTCGAGGTAAACCTACAAGAGCTGATTTTGGAAGGCAGCGCATTGATAACATAATGGGTGATTTCCTTACACTTGAAGAAGCACGAACCTGTGCCAGTCTTCTTGGCCTTTCCGGTATGCAGTACCTGAGCGGAGATGATTTGCTTACACTTGAAAAAGACCGGCTTAATCTTATTAAGAAAACGATTCCCACTATGCCAGTTTTCCCTGTTGATTTGTTCGGCAGAGGTCGCGATTATAGCCGTTACCCGGAAATAGTAGATTTAAAAGTTAACCAGATTTCAGGTGTTTATGATGTTATTGCAGTCACCAACTGGCAAAATATACCAGTATCACGCTCAGTATCATTTGAAAAAGACTTAGCGCTGGATGCTAACCAGAATTATGTAGTTTTTGATTTCTGGAAGGAACAAATGACAGGTCAGTTTAACGACAAATTTGAGTGTGAAATACCAGCGCATGGAACCCGTGTATTTTTCATTCACAAACAAACGGATAAGCCCCAGCTTATTGGTACAAATCGTCATATAAGCGGTGCCTTTGGTATCACTAAATATGTCTGTGATGAATCTCAAATGACATTGAACGGAATTTCTGAAACGGTGCCTGGAGTAAAATATTCATTATATTATTCTGTACCAAAAGAATTTTTGATTGACAAAACCGATGTTGATGCAAAAAATGTTACTCAAAAATTACACAATGATGGGTTGCTTGAGGTTAGTTTTACAGGACAGGAAAAACCAGTTTCATGGAAACTGAATTTTACTAAAAAATAGATTGGAAACACTGCTCTTTTTCCATTATAAAATTGCTTAAAGAATTGGTCGCTTGCTTAATATCACATCTAATACATGCAAAAGAAATATTGCCACTATTTTAAGGCTAAGAGGATTATAATAAAAATATATAATTAAAATATATAATTAAACTAAATAATTAAACTATGAGAAAAACTATACAGGAGATATTATCTCAACCAAAGATCTGGGAAAAGACTATTAAAGCCATTTATGAGCAGAAGGGAGAAATATTAAGTTATTTAGAAAAAAATCAATCCGCAGAATTGATACTGACAGGTTGTGGTACTTCTTACTATCTGCCACTAACCGCATCTGCATTATATACAAAATTTACGGGGGAGAAGTCCCGAGGAGTTCCGGCATCGGAAATTATGCTCTTTCCGGAAACGATATTTGCAATAGATAAGAAATATTTGCTTGTCCCTATATCAAGATCAGGGAAAACACCTGAGACACTCTCAGCAACACGTTATGTGAAAGAAGTTCTTAAGGGAGGAACCCTTCTGATCTCATGTACTGAAAACAGCGAGATGGCTCAACATGCAGATTTGTCAATCATATGTCCGGATGCTGCTGAAGAGACTAAGTATATGACAAAATCATATACAAGCATGCTCCTTGCATTCCAGTTGCTGACCGCTTTTAAAACAGGGAACAAACCATTTGAAGAAGAGCTAATACAATTACCTGAACATGGAGAAAGGCTAATCAATAAATATCAATCATTTTTGGAACAATTGGCAGGTAATCAGGATTTTAATTTATATATTTATCTAGGGCATGGTCCTCTTTATGGAGTTGCGGGTGAGTCGATGCTTAAAATCAAGGAAATGGCATGCACTCCTGCTGAGGTCTATCATGGGATGGAGTTTATGCATGGTCCAAAATATGCAGTGAATGATAAGACCTTGATAATATATCTATTGTCAGATAGTGTACGCAATCAGGAAATTAATTTGTTAAAAAGGATAAAGGATCTGGGTGGAAATATTAAGATTATTTGTGAAGAGTCTTCTCCTGAAATATTAAAATTAGCAAATGATGTTTTTGAACTTAAATGCGGATTGTCAGAGAATGCAACTCCAATACTCATTATGCTACTTACACAATTATATGGGTATTACCGGGCACTGGCAACTGGTAAAGACATTGAGTAGATAAATATCCAGAGACTCATCTGATTTATTAGTTTGAAAGAAATAAATTTTAATGAAATCTGAGTTAATAATATTCCTTTGAAATGAATAATAGAATAAAAAAAAGTTTAGATATTATAGTAGTAGGGGAGCTTAATGTTGACTTGATACTGACAGGACTAACCTCCCTTCCTGAGATGGGGCAGTGCAAGCTTTCCAAAGATATGAATTTTACCCTGGGAAGTGCATCGGCAATTTTTGCCAGTAATATTGCCAGGCTAGGCTTGAATGTAGGCTTTCTAGGAAAAATAGGTGATGATTATTTTGGAGATTACATATTACAAAGTCTCAACAGCAGAAATGTAGATACTTCGCACATTATTAGAGACAAAAGTGCAAAGACCGGCATATGTGTTTCATTATCCTTTCCTGAGAATTATGCAATGGCAAGTTATCCGGGAGTGCGGGAAACATTTCGCTTATCTAATGTTGATTTTGACTATATTTCTACAGCCAGGCACATGCATATGTCAAGCTATTACCTGCAGACTGGTATGCAGGAAGGTTGTTCTGAGTTGTTTAGACATGCTAAAGAACTGGGATTGACCACGTCGTTTGATCCGGATAGTGATCCTTCAGGCAAATGGGATAATTCAATCTTTAAAACTCTGAAGTATGTTGATATTTTTCTTCCAAATGAGACAGAAGCGCTCAATATTTCTAAATGCAATGATGTTGAATCAGCGCTTGATCTGCTTAGTAAAGTAGTGAACACAGTTGTTATTAAAACTGGCAAATCTGGCGTATGGACGAAAAACCCTAATAAAACAATCCATGCAAATGTATTTAAGATTGAGGTTGTTGACACAACTGGTGCAGGGGATAGTTTTAACAGCGGTTTTATTCATCAGTATTTGAAGGACTCAGAAATTGAAGAGTGTGCCCTTTGGGGAAATGCCTGTGCGGCAATTTCGACAACAAAGACCGGAGGAACTACTGCTTTTCCTGATATTTCTGAACTTCAGCAGTTTTTTACTGAAAGGGAAGAAGAAATAGAACGGATTATAGATTTACGAAAATGAGATCGCTAAATTATTCGATTTATTACACCACAAAATTTCAAAATCAAAATATTAACTTTATTTAAGCTGAATACTGTGTTTGCTATTTTGTTTATTTTATCAACTAAATTTTGCTTGACATGTATAAAAAACCTTGGCTACTCTATGCTCTTATAACAACCATCTCATGGGGCGTATGGGGCGCTTTTATTGAAATTCCCGAGAAAGCTGGTTTTCCGGCAACAATGGGTTATATAATTTGGGCTCTTACAATGATACCATGTGCTATTGTAGCCCTTATTATTATCAAATGGAAACTCGAGACTGATTTAAGATCGATACTATTAGGTTTAGCTGTAGGTCTTTTTGGTGCTGGAGGGCAATTATTACTGTTTCAGGCATTAAGAGATGGACCAGCCTATATCGTCTTCCCTTTTATTGGGTTGTACCCGGTTTTGACTATTGTCTTATCAGTTTTATTTCTGAAAGAGAAAACGGGGAAAAGACAATGGATAGGCATAGTTATAGCGCTTCTTGCTGCTGTGTTTCTTGCTTATCAAAAACCTGGAGAAACTGCTGCAAAAGGATCTCTGTGGTTGATTTTATCTATATGCGTATTTGTTTTGTGGGCTATTCAGTCGTTTATTATGAAGTTCTCCAATGAAACCATGAAAGCTGAAAGCATTTTCTTCTATATGATGGTTGGAGCTGTATTATTAATTCCTGTTGCCTATTTTATGATAGATTTTTCAAAGGAAATTAATTGGTCCTTTAAAGGGCCATATCTTGCAGCTATGATTCAAGTGCTGAATTCTATAGGAGCCCTAACGCTTGTTTATGCCTTACGATATGGAAAAGCAATTGTAATAGTGCCAATGGTCGGTGTATCACCACGTCTGATTACAATAGTTTTATCTCTTATAATATATAGTGTTGTCCCTGGTCCTGTTTTAAGTATCGGATTAGTGATGGCCATAATTGCTATTATATTAATGATGGAGAACAAAACAGATGTTTAAATATTATATTACCCTGTTTTGATTTTATTTATTACCGATTTAATCAATTATACTTAAAAATATGAAGTCAAACCTTCTCAGGAGATTTTTAGTTATTCTGATTACTCTACTTTCTTTAAATCTGGTTGTCAGGGGACAGCAAAAATTTGATTTTCCCTTCCAGAACCCTTATCTCACAGTTTCTGACAGGGTTGACGACCTGGTCGGCAGAATGACAGTGGATGAAAAGATCAGCCAGATGATGGATGTTGCTCCTGCAATAGACCGTCTTGGAATCCCTGCTTACAACTGGTGGAATGAGTGCCTTCACGGTGTTGCACGTTCAGGACTTGCAACCGTATTTCCACAGGCTATAGGTCTTGGTGCTACATGGGATGAAGAACTGATTTACAAAGTGTCTACTGTCATCTCAGATGAGGCACGCGCAAAATATCATGAATATATCCGGAATAACTCTCATGCCAGGTATCAGGGACTCACATTCTGGTCACCAAATGTAAATATATTCAGGGACCCGCGTTGGGGAAGGGGACAGGAAACTTATGGTGAGGATCCTTTCTTGACAGGAAGAATTGCAGTAAATTTTATAAAAGGACTCCAGGGTAACGATCCAAAATATTTCAAGATTATAGCAACTGTTAAACATTTTGCTGTGCACAGCGGCCCGGAACCTGAAAGACATTCCTTCGATGCAGTTACTGATGAGAGAGATTTCAGGGAAACATACCTTCCTCAGTTTGAGATGGGTGTGAAAGAGGGAAAAGCATATTCCGTAATGTGCGCTTATAACAGATATAAGGAAGAAGCCTGTTGTGGCAGCTATAATCTTCTGACAAGGATTTTAAGAGATGAATGGGGTTTCAAGGGTTATATAGTTTCTGATTGCGGAGCCATTAAAGACATATTTATTGGTCATAAGATAGTCTCCACACCTGATTCAGCTGCCGCACTGGCTGTTAAATCAGGAACTGATCTTGAATGTTCAAATATTTACCTTAATCTTAAAAAAGCTGTTGAAAACAAACTCATTACAGAGCAGGAGATTGATGTTTCTCTGAAAAGACTGTTCACAGCACGTTTCTTGCTTGGCATGTTTGATCCGCCTGAAATGGTTAAATACTCGCAGATTCCTTTCAGTGTTCTGGATAGTAAGGCTAATAAGGAGCTTGCTAAGGAAACAGCCTGCAAATCAATAGTTTTGCTTAAGAATGCAAAAAACCTTTTACCACTGAAAAAGAATATCGGAACTGTTGCTGTTATCGGACCAAATTCGGATCAAACATTTGTACTTCTGGGCAATTATAACGGTACACCTTCAGATCCGATAACTCCTTTAAGAGGAATTAAGGAAAAACTTGCCGGCAGTTCAGAAGTCCTTTATGCTCAGGGTTGTGATTGGGTAACAGGTGTGCCAGGGCAAAAATCTGCCACGGAATTGAAGGCTGAAGCACTTGAGGTTGCCAAAAAAGCCAACATTGTGATAATGTGCATGGGGATCACAAGTAGCCTAGAAGGAGAAGAAATGACAGTTAACTTAGATGGTTTCAAGGGAGGTGACAGGACCCGTATCGACCTTCCAGATGTACAGCAGGAACTAATAAAAGAGATTTATGCCCTGGGAAAACCGATAGTGCTTGTGCTACTCAATGGTAGTGCTCTTGCAATTAACTGGGAAAAAGATAATATCCCTGCTATTCTTGAGAGTTGGTATGGTGGTCAAGCTGCAGGTCAGGCAATTGCTGATGTTATATTCGGTGATTATAATCCGGGTGGACGACTTCCTGTAACATTCTATAAATCAGTTAATGACCTTCCTCCTTTTGATGATTACAATATGAAAAACCGCACCTACAGGTATTTCACAGGAGAATCATTGTTCTCATTTGGATATGGTTTGAGCTATACGACATTTGCATACAGTAGGCTTCGGGTAAAAAGCCAGGTTAATAAGGGGGATTCTCTTAATGTCAAAGTTAATGTGAAGAATACAGGAAAAGTAGGTGGGGATGAGGTTGTCGAGCTATATTTATCAAATCTTGAAGCAACTGTTCCCGTGCCAATTCATGCGCTTAAGGCATTTAAAAGAATATACCTTCTACCAGGAGAAACAAAAACAGTTGAGCTTTCAGTTCCTCCAAATGCATTTTCAGTGATAGACAATAATAACAAAAGAATCATTCATTCTGGAAAATTTCAGATTTTTGTAGGAGGCAGGCAACCTGATCATAAGGATGTTAAAGCTGAATCTGGAATACTCAAATCAATCATTACACTGTTATAATTTAAACCTGTAATATTTAACTTATGAAGCCTATTTTAGATGACAAATATCAGTCACCGTGACAAGAAAGTCCAAGTGTAATTTATATGATATCGATATAGGCACTTATTTAGTTACAAAATAAAATGATGTTAGGCCAGATGGTTGGAAAGGTTTCAGTTTATGCAGCATGCCAAAGCACTAATAATGATCGCTGTTGCGAAAAACATCGATATGGTTTTTACCAGAATCCAGGTCTTCGAATCAAGATATGATTTAGAATATGACCAATGAAAAATTATTAGTTACCGATACCCAAACAAGTTGACACATGAGGGCTGTTTGGGTTAAAAAGCTAAAGACAGAGAAGAAGACAGATGGAAAATAACGACCCTTAACGGTAATTATTATTTTGGTCAGCATGCCATCTGGACTTCTCAAATGCGCCTTGAAAGTAAAGGAAGATCGTTGGAAGAGCTGCACAAACGAAATAATGTGGATGAATTCACCTTTCAAATAGACCTCCAGTTAACGAATAACAAATCAAAACAAAAGGGACTTATGAATTGTTTTTATTGATTGCCATTAAATTTTAAATTTTATTGTAAAAATCCCTATTTCGGACTGGACTCAACAAATTAATTTAAGATCCTTTTGTATGAAAAGACGAGATTTTATAAAAATATCAGGAACCGGAGGATCTTCTTTAGTTCTGACATCAGGATTAAATATGTCTTTTATGAAGGATGCTGATCCAACGATAAATATAAATCCTGACCCACTATTCGATTTATCACCTTGGCTATATATGCAATTCATGGAGCCGCTTGGAGTAACTGACAGCTCGGTGGAAGCGGCATGGGATCATAGCATAGACCAATGGAGAGAAGATGTAGTTCAGGTAACAAAGGAGTTGGCACCAGGAATGATTCGATGGGGAGGCATTTTTAGCGCGTACTACCGGTGGAGAGAAGCTGTTGGCCCGAGAGAAAAACGGAAACCCATGTTAAACATAGAATGGAACGGAATAGAATCAAATCAAATAGGTACTGCTGAATTTGTCGATTTTTGCCAACAGGTTGGTGCTGATCCTTTAATATGTGTAAATTTTGAGTCTGAAGGAAATTCTAGTTACGCTGTTACTAAAAAGGGCGATATCCGTTCTGCTGATGCAAAAGAAGCAGCCGAATGGGTCGACTATTGCAATAATCCCTCAAATAAGGAAAGAATAAAAAATGGCTTCAAAAATCCTTTGCCTGTAAAAGTCTGGCAAATTGGTAACGAGACATCTTATGGCAGAGATAAATTCAATAATGAGACAGCAGCAAAAAAAACTAACGAATTTGCCAATGCAATGAAATCGGTTGACCCATCTATAAAAATTATTGCATGGGGTGACAGTGGTTGGGCTAAACAAATGATTGATATTGCAGGTAAGAATATTAATTATATTGCTTTTCACCATATGTTCGATCCTGGTCAAAACCTTGTAAAATCCCCAGTGCGTGATAATGATTATCGTAAAGATCCAGCGCTTACATGGGAAATATTGATGAATGGGTATAAAATTCATGAAAATAAAATTAACGAAATTAGAAATGAAGTAAGCTCTTATAAAATGCCTCTTGCATTAACAGAATGTCATTATTCTATCCCAGGGCGAAACCGTTGTGAGGTCCTGTCATCATGGGCAGCAGGGGTATCATATGCACGTCTATTGAATCTTCATGAAAGGAATGGAGACCTCCTCAAAATTGCTACTTCTGCTGATTTTTGTGGAACCCGCTGGCAAAACAATGCAGTTATGATACATGTTCCATCAGCTGAATCTTTTATGATGCCAGTAGCTAAAGTTATGAGCTTGTATCGGAGGTATTCCGGGAAAGAATATCTCGAGGTATCAGGTGTGCCTGACGGTTTAGATATTACAGCGAGCCGCACTGGAAATACTTTTTACCTTCATGTTGTAAATACTAACCGTGTAACACCAGTTAAAACTATGCTAAAAGTCAACAAGATGGCTATCAAATCCTGTAGAGCATTCGAATTAATAACTGATCCTGAATTTGAAATAATACGTGCGGCAAACGACCCTTTGATACCAAAAGAAAGACCTTTGTCGATCAATGAACCAATATTATTCCCAGCAGCTTCTGTCACTGCAGTTGAATTAATAGTGTCCGAAAATGCCTGATTATTACTTCTTTATTATACGAAAATGATAACACGTCGAAAATTTGCGAAAATAAGTACGCTTGCTGGTATGGGGATCGTTGCTGGTTGTACTGCACCGACGCCAAAAAGCAAACCAGAAACATTTCTACCACTAATAAAATAAATGTGGGTTTGATTGGTTGCAGGTCAAGGGGTTGGTCCGATCTTCAGGGGTTCAGCAAAAATCCAGAGGTTGAATGTATTGCACTATGTGATATGGACGAAGCTGTTCTTAATAAGAGATCTGAAGAATTATTTGGGTTAACTGGGGAAAGACCGTTAATGTTCAGCCATTACAAGAATATGCTAGATTTACCACAGACTTATTTTGGTCCGGGCAAATATCCAACACTTACAAAGTATTAATAAACACGTTATAATGCTTTACCAAAATAGAGTGTTTAAGCGCTTGTCAACGCCATGAAAGAATTTGAATCAAAGAACTAAGGATTATATTTCTGGTCAATGAAGCGGTACTTGTAGTCTCAATATCTAAATATCAGAAACATGGAAATACTTGTTGCAACTGAAAAACCATTTGTCCAAATAGCTATAAGACAAATTCGTGAAGTGACCGAGGCTGCAGGCTTTAAACTTGCATTGCTTGAGAATTATAAAAATATATCAGAACTACTTGTCGCAGTTTCAAACGCTGATGCCCTGATTGTACGAAGTGATATTGTTTCAGCTGAAGTCCTCGATGCTGCAAAAAATTTAAAAATTGTAGTACGTGCAGGCTCCGGCTTTGATAATCTCGACCTTGAATCATGCACGGCACATAATGTTGTAGCAATGAATACCCCGGGACAAAACTCAAATGCAGTTGCCGAACTTGCATTCGAGATGATGCTTTACCATATACGGGGTGGGTTCAGTGGTAAGTCAGGGACTGAACTTAGGGATAAAACTATAGGTCTCCACGCTTTTGGAAATGTGGGAAAATATGTTGCAGATATTGCACAGGGATTTGGAATGAATATATACGCGTACGATCCGTTCGTCAGTGAAAGAGTGATGAAAGATAATGGTGCCAAACAATGCTTTAACATTGATGAGTTGTATTTAAAATGTCAGTACATCTCAATTCACATGCCATGTAATGATATTACAAAAAATTCTATCAGCTATGATCTCATGAAAAAAATGCCTCAGAATGCAGTGCTTGTTAATACTGCAAGAAAAGAACTTATTGATGAGACAGGTCTTTTGAAGATATTTGAGGAACGTTCAGATTTTAGTTATCTGTCTGATATTGAACCTAATTGTAAAGCTATTTTTGAAGAAAAACACAAAGGGAGATTCATTTTTACAACTAAGAAGATGGGTGCTCAAACCGAAGAATCTAATATCAATGCCGGTGTAGCTGCTGCCAGACAAATAGTTGAATATTTTAAAACCGGGGAAGAAAAATATAGATTAAGCAGGTAATAGTTAAAAAGATAAAAAAAGATGGTAGATATTGAACCGTTCAGGGGGTTAAGGTCTCATCGTACTCTGACAAAAGATCTGACTTGTCTGCCATATAATGTGAGGAATGCTGAGGAAGCATGACAGATGGCAAAAGGAAAAGAATGTTCACTTCTTCACATTACGAGATCAGAAATTTATCTTCCGGTCGATATTGATACCTTTTCCGAGCAGGCATATTATAAATCAGTTGAGAATTTCGGAAAGTAGCAGAAAAAGGGCTAGCTCATTCAGGATGAAAAACCCGGTTTTTATATTTATGCACATACAATGAAAGGAAGAACCCCGTATAGAATAGTTGGCTATGCATCTGCCGACGACTACCTTAATGGTATTATTAAAAAGCACGAACTTCCCCGTTCTAATAAAGAACAGGACGATATGGTGCATGTCCGTGTCAACAACGCTAATATTGAACCGGGTTTTTTTACATATCCTCCGGTTAAAGAGATCGATCAGATAGTAAACAGAATAGTGATAACGGAAAATCCTGAATATGATTTTGTTTCTGAGGATGGTTTCGGTCACCATTTCTGGTTAGTAAAGAAACCGGAAACAAACACGTTGATTGAAAAACTATTTGCTGAAAAGGTTACCAGTACGTCTGTTGCTGATAGTCACCACAGTACAGCTGCTGCAGCGCTTGTAGGGAAAGAAAAACGTGAGAAAAATCCCTTGCATAATGGAACTGAAGAATATAACTTCTTTCTTGCTATACATTTTCCCACTGATCAGTTACAGATAATTGATTATAACAGAACTATTAAGGACCTGAATGGATTGGTTAAATTGCTTTCAATAATTCAAAATTATATAAATACTATTGTTCACCAAATCTGTAAACTTTATTGACCTATGAAAATTACGACTTTTTTTAGAGCTGTTATTTTAACAGCAGTTATTTTATTTCTGATATCAGATAGAATTTTATTTTCACAGTCATCAAACGATATCCTCAACCTTCTGATAGCGAATAAATCAATAACACAGCAACAAGCTGATTCGATAAGGGCTGTGGCTGCACTGAAACAACAGGAAGCAGACACAAATAAGAAAACATTTTCCTTAAATGCTTCTAGACTTTTCCAGCTTTCAGGATATACTCATGTAAGATATCAGCGGCTTGAAGAGAGCGGTAAAACCAGTGGTTTTGATATAAGGCGTGCCAGATTTGATCTGAAAGGTTCCGTAACTCCATTTTTCGGATACAGGCTTCAGGCAGATTTTGCAGGCTCACCCAAGTTAATTGACGCCTATACTGAGATAAAAATTGCCGATTATTTTACAATTACAGCCGGCCAGTTCAAGATTCCTTTTTCATATGAAAATCTTGCATCTGACAATAAGATGGAGGTTATCGACCGGTCCCAGGTTATTGAAGCACTTGTCGCAAGAGGAAAAGATGTTCTCGGTAATACAATCGGCAGGGACATCGGTATCCAGGCAGACGGAAAATTCCTGAAGATAAACGGGGCACCTTTAGTTGAATACAGTCTGGCGGTTCTTAACGGTTCAGGAGTAAATGTCGCAGACACTGCCAACAGTAATAAAGATTTAGCTGCCAGGATTGTATTTGCTCCCTTAAAAGGCCTTTACTTCGGGGGATCATATTATGACGGATGGGATAAGGTTTCCAAACCGGATGTTGCCGGGAAAAGCCAGGTGAGGGACAGGCTGGGATTTGAAGCAGGTTATGTACTCCCCAGATTTTCGGTGAGGGGGGAATACATTGCCGGAAAAGATGGCAAAACAAACAAGGCAGGTTGGTACTTCATGGCAGGTTACTTTGTAATACCTCAAAAGCTTCAATTCGTTGTCCGTTACGATACCTATGATCCCAATACCGGAAAATCAAATGATGTTACTACAAATTATGCCATAGGAGGAAACATCAATTTCAACAACAGGACAAGGCTTCAGATCTTTTATACATTCAGGGCCGAAGAGGGAGCTTCTGTGAATAATAATTACCTGGCAGTTCAATATCAGGTAGGTTTTTAGTAAGGACAAAAATTGACCAAGAAAAATATATCAATAAAAATAGTCTTGGCAGTAATACTCTTCACCTTCCTAAGAGTAATCTTTAGTCAGGGAAGACTATCATATCAAATAAAATAAATATCTCTAATCCTCTGCGAGGGGAAAGAGGCTTAGGGAGATACTAATGTTACAATTCTATACGCCCTACAGCAAGATGTGGTCAAAATGTCCTGTTTTTGCAGCGTATACTATTCATTTTGTTATGATTCTGAATATACCGTTTGACATTTGAAATATTGCTATCTGTCAGGGTTCTGTGCTTAGGTTCGGAACATGTTCAACTAATAATATCTACTAATTTGAGAAATCGCGGAATCAAAAACATGTAAATTTCTTTTAAGAATAAAAGAACAACTGAATATTTCAAAAAACAGTGGAAAACTCTCTGGCCAAAGCAAAAACTTCTTTAAAATCACTCTCCGACGGACGCTTATTGTTAATTCTTTTCTTCTGCTTATTTTTAAAATAATATAGTCAATTGTCTCCTGGTTGTTTATAACCTGAAAAGATTGTCCTATCGTCATTCCATTAATGATTTATTAAATAGTCGATCCTTAAAA